>NZ_JANSHM010000008.1:0-63018 GCF_047461635.1 Synechococcus sp. W55.2
GGTAGTAATCCGTACTGAACATATTATACATTATTTTCAGTATAGTTGAGCTTATTATTGACTAGAGTCATGCTCCAGCCTATTCCCAAGTTAGCCATCCAGGCGGCTAGGAAAACTCCATCCACTCCACCAACTGGTTACCCCCATAAGCAAGGGGAGTGTCGAACAAAAACATGCGGGTCAAGGACGTGACCGGTAAGATCCAAGCAGGGATCCCCAAATAAAGAAACGAAGTAGAAACCAACGTGCAACATCAAGTTTTGGGGTTAGGCATTGCGGGGCTGGCGGCAGCGCGGCTGTTGCGGGCCCAGGGCTATGAAGTGCTGGTTTGGGATGAGCAAGATTCCCCTCTTCTCAGACAGCGGCAGGCTGAGCTCAATCAAGAAGGGATCCCGGTTCGGCTGGGGCAGCCTTTTCAACTGGCCGAAGGGGTGAAGCAGGTGGTGGTCAGTCCAGGCATTGCTTGGGATCACCCGCTGCTGCAGGAGGTGCGTCAACAGGGAATCCCGGTGGTGGGGGAGGCGGAGCTGGCCTGGATCTATCTTGACCACCTACCCTGGGTGGGGATCACCGGCACCAACGGCAAAAGCACCACCACAGCTCTGGTGGCGGAAATGTTCAAGGCGGCGGGGCTGCAAGGGATCCCCTGCGGCAACATCGGCCTGCCCCTGTCGCAGGTGGCTTTGGAAACGCTCCAGGGAACGCTAGAGCCGGACTGGATCGTGGCGGAGCTGAGCAGCTACCAGTTGGAGGCCAGTAGCCGCCTCATGAGCAGCACTCCTGGAGGGCCGCCGCGCATTGGGGTGTGGACCACCTTCACTCCCGATCACCTAGAACGGCATGGGACGCTGGAGCGCTATGCCAGCTTTAAGGCTCGCCTTTTGGATCGGGCCCAGTGGCGGGTGCTCAACGGCGAGGATCCCTACCTGTGCTGCCGCCGGCAGGACTGGGAAAATACCTATTGGACTTCCCTTGTTGCTACCCAAGGCTGTTGTGACCGGGATCCCACCGCAACCCTTGACCTGCGGGAAAACCGCCTCTACATCCAGGGGGAGATGGTGGCGGAGCTGGAGGACTTTGCAGAACGCTGTCCTGGCCAACACAACCTGCAAAACCTGCTCTTGGCGGCAGCAGCAGCACGTCTAGCTGGGCTCCCCAACGCTGCCATTCAAAAAGCCATCCGATCTTTTGCCGGCATGCCCCATCGGCTGGAGCGGGTGGCGCAAATCCAGGTGGGATCCACCCCTATCCGCTTTGTCAACGACAGCAAGGCCACCAACTACGAGGCCGGCTGGGTGGCGCTCAACGCCCTTTCCCCACCCATTATTCTGATTGCCGGAGGAAGGGCTAAGCAGGGGGATCCCGGCGCCTGGTTGCGGTTGATTCGGGCCAAGGTGGCCCGCGTGTTGCTGATGGGGGAGTCTGCCCCAGTGCTGGCAGAGGCCCTCCAGGGGATCCACTATACTGACGTTGAGCTGGTGCCAACCCTAGATGTAGCGGTGGAAAGAGCCTTTGCAGCGGCTTGTTCCCTTTCGCGTCAAGCTCAGAGCTTGGGGAAGCCCGCTCAACCCATCACCATTTTGCTGTCCCCCGCCTGTGCCAGTTTTGACCAGTACTCCAGCTTTGAACACCGTGGCAACCATTTCCGAGCCTGCTGCCAAGCTCTCCAGGGATCCCTGGAATGCTGAAGCTCGCTGGCTGCGCTGGCTCACCTTGATCTGGCTGGTGCTGGGGCTGATGATGCTGTTTTCCGCTTCCTACCCGGTGGCTCAGCGGATCACCGGCGATGGCCTCTACTTTTTCAAGCGGCAATTGCTCTGGGCCGGGTTGGGTCTGGGTTGCTTCTGGGTTCTGGTGCGGATCCCATTGCGGCGCTGGTTCCCCTGGGCCGGGATCCTCTGCTTGCTGGGAGTTGGCTTGGTGTGGGCCACCCAGGTGCCGGGATTGGGGGTTTCCCGCCTGGAGGCCAGCCGCTGGCTGGATTTGAAGGTGATCCCTGTTATCCAGCCTTCAGAATTGCTCAAGCCCCTGTTGGTGTTGCAGGGATCCTGGATCTTTGGCCGCTGGTTTCACCATCCCCTCTGGTTCCGCGTCCTCTGGGCGGGCATCTTCGCCTTTGCGCTCTTGGGGATCCTCGCCCAGCCCAACCTGGGCACCACGGCCATCTGCGGCCTCACCCTCTGGGTCATGGCTTGGACTGCCGGGATCCCAGCTTTCACCCTTTTGGTTACAGCGGGGCTGGGGATTCTGGCGGCTGTGGTGAGCATTCTCAGCAAAGATTACCAACGACGGCGCATCTTGGCTTTTTTGGATCCCTGGAGCAATGCCCAAGGGGATGGCTACCAGCTGGTGCAAAGTCTGTTGGCCATTGGCTCTGGCGGCCTGTGGGGCAAGGGATATGGCCTCTCCCAGCAAAAGCTGTTCTACCTGCCCATCCAATACACCGACTTCATCTTCTCGGTGTATGCAGAAGAGTTTGGCTTGGCCGGATCCCTGTTCTTTCTGGGGTTGCTGACCTTCTACACTCTGCTGGGCTGGCGGGTGATGGGGCGCTGTCGGGAGTTGACCATTCGCTTAGTAGCCTGCGGCTGCCTGATGTTTCTGGTGGGGCAGTCGCTGATGAACATCGGCGTGGTCACCGGGGTTCTGCCCACCACAGGTGTGCCCCTGCCTTTGTTCAGTCATGGCGGCAGCTCTATTCTGGCAGGGCTGATCACAGCAGGATTGTTGGTGCGGGCAGCCCGCGAAGCAGGGTAAAGTAAGGCTGCATGTTGCCAACCCAGCAAAGGGATCCTTTCACGCAAGCAGCAAACCCAGAGGGCCAGGGATCCCTATTGGATTGGTTAGTCTCTGCTTTAGAGCGGCTTCTTATGCAGCAAAACCAAAGCTGAAGTTGAAACCGAGCCTAGATCCAGCCCATTTCATCCAAAACGAGGGTAAACACCGTCGCGCAACAGGCCACCAACAGCGACACATAAGCCGGCTGACCGTGGGCAATGCAAACACCGGCTGCCACCGAAGCGCCCGCAGCTGCAGAAAAGGTACGACCTGCCCAATTGCCTTTGGAGGGTTTGTCAGAAGGATTGAATTTGTTAAACATTTTTACAGCAGAAAGAGGATTCAAAGGGAATCAATTCCATAGGAAACGGCCTCAGATTATCACCCCCCGACTCGATTCCAGAGGGATCCAAGGCCATTCTCAATATTTCTTCGCTTAGGCTTCAATCTTTCGTAAAATTGCGCTGAGATGCTCATAATCACCCCGCAACAGACAGCTCAACTGCCGACCTGCCTGTAGAAGCCAGTTGCGATCCCGGTTCAGGATTCGGTAAGTTTGGCGAATCACGGCAGCCACCAGCTCATCGGTTGGGATCCCGTTGACCCGTAGCAGGGTGCGCAAAAACTCGAAAGAGCGGCAGAACTCCCTCACTTCCGTATCGGAGCAGAGATAAACCGGCTGGTGAATCTGGGGAGGGCGTGGCGGCAAGTACTGATAGACCCGTCCCCCGCTGACAAAGCCGACAATGGCCGCGCGAAAATCGGTGCGCAACATAGCAAAAATCTGGGGCTGTTGCTCCCGCAGCTCCTGAGGGGAGAGGCCCAAAGCCCTGGCGCGATGGACGGTGTCGATGGGGGCGATGGCGGCATAGCAAACCACGCCATAGATCAGGTTGCCGGTCTCTTCGTCTTGGGAGCGCGTCCAACTGCCGAGAGCAGGCATGGGCGGGAAGGTCAGGCGTTCCGGCTCGAAGCACTGGGCCACAAAGGTTGTGGTGTCGGCCTCCACCACTTCTCCAAAAGCAGAGGCAGGCTGGGGGGCTCTCATCGGGATCTCAGACTTCTCAAGGGTTGCTGCTGCAAAGGCCGACGGAGGGAGACAGAGGAGTCAGGAGAAAATGGAATTTTTCCAGGTTTTAAGACTTGTGAAGATAGGGGCATCCCCTTGCCCAACATTTTGCCCCTTTTGCAACGTTTTGTCCGATCCCCGGACGGCAAATCGGCAACTCAACGGCCTATGAGATCTTCATTGCTAAGAAAGTTAGCCGACTCTGGGGATCCCTGCGTAATATATTTTTTCACACGCTCCCGCGCAAATTCGCCATCCTAAATATTAGCCATTCTAAGTATTGAGCAGTTGGCGAGCGGAGGGAGAAACAATGAATGCTCAGCAACGCGGCCAAATCATCGCTTCTGAGTGGATGATCGACAGCCAAAACCCAGTACACTCCATTTCTCGGCTCAAGCGTCGGGCGACCTACTCCGATGTAACCCTCTGGTGGTTGGTGGTGCAACTCAACCTGATGGAACAAAACTCTATCCCCACCGATCACCGATAGGATGGACGGCACAAGAACAATCGGCTGCACGAAAATCCCAGCCCAGGAACATCCCGGATCCTAAATCCAATCTTAAAACTTAAAAAAAACAAAAGAAGAGCTGAAAGTTGAGTCGGGTTGCACCTCGAACACCAGCTCTTCTGGACAGAGTAAGGAATAGAGATAAAGAAGAACCGAGTCTCGACCCCCCTTTAATCCTCCAGAGGCAAAGCCGCCACCTGAGCCGATTGCACTGGCAAGGGGAAGAAAGGCCGCTGCACAATCTCAGTTGCCAACACACTGCGCAACTGGGCAGCTACCGCCACCGTTGTGACATCGTAGGTTTGGGTAGCCAGGCGCGGGTAGAAGCCAATGCCGAGAATCGGCAACAGCAGACAGAGGGCCACCGCCATTTCTCGCGGGCGCATATCCCCCAGGTAATCTTCCAAAACTAGGCCGGGATCCTGAGCCCCGTAGAACACCTGCCGCAGCATGGAGAGCAAGTAAATGGGCGTCAGAATGATGCCCACTGCCGCCAGCAGGGCAATTCCCGCTTTGAAGGTCGGCGCATAGGCATCGCTGGTGGTCAAGCCCAAGAACACCGTCAGCTCACCCACAAATCCGCTCATCCCCGGCAGCGCCAGAGAGGCCAGGGATCCCGCTGTAAACAGGGCAAAAGCCTTCGGCATCTGCTTGGCCAACCCTCCCAACTTGTCGAGGGCAAGGGTGTGGGTGCGCTCGTAGGTGATCCCCGTCAGGAAGAACAGAACCGCGGCAATCAGACCGTGGGAGATCATCTGCAGCACTGCCCCATTGATGCCCAGCTCCGTGAAGGCGGAGATCCCGATCAACACAAAGCCCATGTGGGCAATGGACGAATAGGCCAAGCGCCGCTTGAGATGGTTCTGACCGAAGGCGGCCAACGCCCCGTAGATGATGTTCACCACACCCAACACCGCCAGCACCGGGGCGAAGTACACGTGGGCTTCCGACAACATGCCCACATTCATGCGGATCAGGCCATAGCCCCCCATCTTGAGCAGAACCCCCGCCAAGATCATGGAAATGGGAGCAGAGGCTTCGCTGTGGGCATCCGGCAGCCAGGTGTGCAGCGGGAAAATCGGCAGCTTCACCCCAAAGGCGATCAGCAAAGCCGCATAGGCCAACAGCTCCAAGGCCAGTGGGTAAGACTTAGCGCTCAGCTCTGCCATCTCCAGGCTGAAGCCCTCGCCGTAGAAGGCCATCGCCAGGGATCCCACCAAGATAAAAATGGAGGCGGCGGCGGTGTAGAGGATGAACTTGGTGGCGGCGTACTGGCGCTTCGGCCCACCCCAAATGGAGATGAGCAGATAGACCGGCACCAGCTCAATCTCCCACATCAGGAAGAATAGAAGCATGTCCTGCGCCAGAAATACGCCCACCTGGGCGCCGTACATCAGCAGCAGCAGGAAGAAAAACAAACGCGGCTTGTGGGAGAGATTCCAAGCCGCCACAATCGACAGGGTCGTGATCAAACCGGACAGCAATACCAGCGGCAAGGACAGGCCGTCCACCGCCAGCGACCAGTGGAATCCAATTTGGGGCACCCAGGCGTAGCGCTCCGCCAGTTGCAGAGAAAAGTCCTGCAGGTCATAGTGCCGCGCAAAGACATAGGCCATCAGGCCCAAATCAAAAGCCCCCACAGCGAGGGCATACCAACGCACCCAACGGCTCTGGGGGATCAAGGGGATCCCAAAGGCTGCCAGCAGAGGCAAGAGCACCAGCACCGACAGCCAGGGAAACTCAAGAGAATTGCTCATGACCGGGAATAAATACTCATGCTCGATACCTCAATGATATGAAGCTGTGTAAACAAATGGGAAGCGATATTTACAAAAAAATCTGCGCCATCGCGCAGATCTCGAGAAAGTTTCTCTGATGCCGATCCTCGAGAAGCCTCGAGGGATCCAGCAGGACAGCACTCCGCCAGGTGGATGAGCCACCCGAGTTGGCCAGAGAACCTTGTGGGGATCCCCCGGCAAGCGACTCCCCCGCTACCGGGGAAGTGGCCAGGATCTACTCGTCTTCGGCAAAGACAAAACGGTGCAGCTCGTCCAGGGTTGGCTCTGGGCTTTCCAGAGCAAAAAGAACCGCGTCCTCAATCACGGCGCTGACCTCCGCGTGGATGGCTTGGAAGTCTGCCTCGGTCATTAGGTTGTGCTCCAGGGCATAGCGTTCCAGTTGCTTGATGGGATCCCGCTGCCGCCAGAACTCTTTTTCCTCAGGACTGCGCAGCTCGTCAGGGTCGGCCAGAGAATGGCCCCGGAAACGATAGGTGATGCACTCCAGCAAGGTGGGGCCTTCTCCGGCACGGGCGCGGGCGATGGCCTGTTGGGCGGCCTCTCGCACTGCTAGCACATCCATCCCATCCACCTGGTAGCCGGGCATGCCAAAAGCCGGGCCTTTGCGGTAAATATCGGTGTCGGAAGTGGCGCGTTCATGGGCCATGCCAATAGCCCAGAAGTTATTTTCCACCACATAGACGATGGGCAACTTCCAGAGGGCGGCCATGTTGAGGCACTCGTAAAACTGGCCGTTGTTGCAGGCTCCATCCCCAAAGAAGCAGGCGGTTACCTGGTCAGTGCCCCGGTATTTGGCAGAAAAAGCAGCCCCCGTCGCCACTGGGATCCCTTCGGCCACAAAGGCATAGCCCCCCAAGAAATTGTGCTCCGCCGAGAAGAGGTGCATGGAACCACCCCGACCCTTGCTGCAGCCGGTGGCCTTGCCGAACAACTCTGCCATGACCGCCCGCGGCGGGATCCCGGTGCTGAGGGCATGCACATGATCGCGGTAGGTGCTGCACACGTAGTCGGTGGGCTTGAGCGCCTTGATCACCCCCGTAGAGACGGCCTCTTGGCCGTTGTACAGATGCACAAAGCCGAACATCTTGCCCTTGTAGTACATTTCGGCGCACTTGTCTTCAAACAGGCGGCCCAGCACCATGTCTTCATAAAGAAGACGAGCCTCTTCGGCAGAAATGCGAACAGTTGTGGAGCGCGAAGTAAGTTCTTGAACCATGCTGCAGTGCAACGAATTAGGAGTATCTCAGGCGGTCAGCTGTGAGCTTTGCGGTTTGCCCATTATCTCATGCTCCAGTCTGTCTGCCACCTTACCTGGAAATCCCATCCTGCAGGGCCGAAAGCGGTTGTTTCGAGGCCAAGGGAGTTAAACTGAAAGGCTAGGGCAAGAGGCGTTTCCATTGCAGCAGCCGCATCAGGACTCCGTCCCGCAAACGCGAATCTTGAACACCAGAGGGGGGGTTTCTTCTGCTCTCGGCTTGGACGTCGATCTGCTGGAGCCGGGGGCAAGAGGTATTTGGCCAGCCAACGTGACGGGGTGCGCCTATGGGAGCCCGTTGGGTTAGCGGTTTTGCGGCCATGCTGTTTGCGTTGGCGGTCACCCTTTTGGGGGGCTGGTATTTCACCGCAGCCATTGGGCTAATCATTTTTTTGGCCCAGTTGGAGTTTTTTCGCTTGGTGCAAGCCAAAGGCAATGCGCCGGCCATGCGCACCACCATGTTTTCCAGCCAGGTGCTGGTTGTTTTACAGCAGGTCAAGCCGGAATGGACGAGCCCTGCTTTTATTGTGGCGGGATCCATCATCTGTTTTTATTTGCTCTTTAAGCCCAAGGTGGCCACCATTGCCGATATTGCCACCTCAATTTTGGGACTGTTTTACTGTGCTCTGCTGCCCAGTTTTTGGATTCGGGTCAGGGCTTTGTCTTTATCCAAGGGCATTGGCGAAGGGCTATGGATTACGCTGTTGGCCATTGGCTGCGTGATCGCTGCCGATGTGGGGGCCTACCTGTGTGGTCGGGCCTTTGGGCGCACCAAGCTCTCCATCCTCAGCCCGAAAAAGACGGTGGAAGGGGCGGTAGCCGGGATTGCCGCCAGCATGACCCTTGCGGTGGTTGGAGCCTATTACCTGGGCTGGCCGTGGAGCTGGTTGAGTGGGGGCATTCTGGGGTTTTTGATTGGGTTAACCAGCCTGCTGGGAGATCTCACAGAATCTCTGATGAAACGGGATGCAGGGGTGAAAGATTCCGGGGATCTAATCCCGGGCCACGGTGGCATCTTGGATCGGGGAGACAGCTATGTGTTCACCGCGCCACTGGTGTTTTACTTCATGGAATGGCTCAACGCTTACTCCGGGCTCTAGAGCCATCTCGTAAGCCTGCCAAAACCCAAGAACGCACACCAGTTACAAGTGGAGGAGTCCTCAATTCAAAATGGCTTGGCACTGGGGATCCTCTAAAAACTCGTCCGGCGAAATGAGGTATCCTGGAGGCGCAGTCACAGGCACGAACCCCTCCAAGTTCAACTCGGTTTCGTCGTAAACCACCAGTTGGTCGTAAACCACCAGTTGGCTGATACTGAAAGTGTGTTTGTATATCTCGAGAATGCGGGCTTTTCGCTGGATAATCTGGGGGGTTTCTACTTCTAGTTCAGAAGGGGTTGAGGGGCTATCTAGGCCAGAGATGAGCTCTCCACTTCGACCGACGAGAATTGCCTCCAGGCTACCGGGCTTTCTTGCACCTACAAAGCAAAAAGAGTAGTCAGCGTGCGGGATAAAATACAGGCCTATCAGGGGTAGTGGAGGCGGCCAGGATTGTTCATCCGGATGAAGGCGAGCACTGAAGCAAGCTTCATAACCTGCCAGAGAGCCTGGTTCAAAAGGCTCCCCACGACAAAGTAGGATGTCTCTCTCTGATCTCTTCCAGTCCTGTTGCGCGAGGGCAGGGATCCCAGGGGATAGAGCCATCAGAGCCATCAGGACCGTTGCCGTCAATGATCTGGACATAACGCCGTACCCAAAGCTGAGGATGGTAGTACCCTAGCTCGAAATCCCTCTCTAGCCGTGTGATTAGGGTCAAGACCGATGGGCCACTCTACCCCGAAGGGCAAAGGGTTGAACTGCTACTCTATAAAGTGATTCATCCTTCTCAGCCGTTGGCCTATTCTCCCCATGACTGCTGCAATTTCCTCTGTCAACCTGCCCAGCCAGTACAACCCCTTCGAGACCGAGCCGAAGTGGCAGCGCTTTTGGGAGGAGAAGGGCTTTTACGTGGCGGATCCCAAGGCACCGGGAGAGGCCTTTAGCATGGTGCTGCCCCCGCCCAATGTGACGGGCAACCTGCACATGGGCCATGCTTTTGCCTTTACCCTGCCGGATGTGGTGACGCGCTACAAGCGGATGCGCGGCTACAACGTGCTCTGGCTCCCCGGCACGGATCATGCCAGCATCGCCGTGCACACCATCCTGGAAAACCAACTGCGCCAAGAGGGCAAGACCCGCTTCGATCTGGGCCGCGAGGCTTTTCTGGAGCGAGCTTGGGCTTGGAAGGAGCAGTCGCAGGGAGCCATCAAGAGCCAGTTGCGGCGGCTGGGTCTCTCGCTGGACTGGACGCGGGATCGCTTTACCCTCGACGAGGGGTTGAGCCGGGCGGTAACCGAGGCGTTTGTGCGGCTGTACGAGGCGGGGCTAATTTACCGGGGGGAATATCTGGTGAACTGGTGCCCGGCCACCCAGTCGGCGGTGTCAGACATTGAGCTAGACGACAAAGAGGTCAAGGGCCACCTGTGGCATTTTCGCTATCCCTTGGCCGAGGATCCCAGCCAGTATCTGGTGGTGGCCACCACTCGGCCCGAGACCATGCTGGGGGATACGGCGGTGGCGGTGAACCCCCAAGACGAGCGCTATTGCCATCTCATCGGCCAGTTCATTCGCCTGCCCATTAAAAATCGCCTCATCCCCATCATTGCGGATGAGTATGTGGATCCCTCCTTTGGCTCCGGGTGTGTGAAAATTACCCCGGCCCACGACCCCAACGACTTTGAAATCGGCAAACGGCACCAATTGTCCTTCATCAACATCCTCAATAAAGACGGCACCCTCAACGAAAACGGGGATCCTTTCACCGGCCTAGATCGCTTTGTGGCCCGAGAAAAGGTGGTGCAGTGGTTTGCCGAACATGGCCTGCTGGAGAAGGTGGAGGACTACAACCACACCGTTCCCCACAGCGACCGCGGCGGCGTGCCCATCGAGCCTTTGCTTTCCATTCAGTGGTTTTGCGATGTCTCGGGGATGGGGGCTCGCTGTTTGGAAGAGGAATACCAACGAAATAGCCCCCGCTTTATCCCTGAGCGCTGGACCAAAGTCTACACGGGCTGGCTGGAAAAGCTGCGCCCCTGGTGCATTTCTCGGCAGTTGTGGTGGGGCCATCAGATCCCAGCTTGGTATCCAGTCCTCAATGGCCAGCTTCTCGAGGATCCCCAAGCTTTTGTGGTGGCCCGCAACGGCGAGGAAGCGCTGCTCAAGGCACGGGAAAAGTTTGGCCCAGAAGTTGAGAGGGTAGAGCAGGATCCGGATGTGTTGGATACCTGGTTTAGCTCTGCCCTGTGGCCCTTTTCAACCCTGGGCTGGCCGGAAGAGACCGAGGATTTCAAACGCTACTATCCCAACTCCCTGATGTCCACGGGCTTTGACATCATTTTCTTCTGGGTGGCCCGCATGGCCATGATGGGATCCCAATTTACCGGCCAGATTCCCTTCAAAGACGTGTACATCAATGGCCTGGTGCGGGATGAGCACGGCGCCAAAATGTCCAAGACCAAGGGGAATGGTATCGATCCCCTGGAGCTGCTGGACAAATACGGCACCGACGCCCTGCGCTATGCCCTGGTCAAGGAGGTGGTGGGGGCAGGGCAGGATATCCGCCTGGCCTACGACCGCAAGACGGGGGAGAGCGCCAGCGTGGAGGCCGCCCGCAACTTTGCCAATAAGATCTGGAACGCCTCCCGCTTTGTGTTGATGAACTTGGAGGGACAGACCCCCGCCCAACTGGGATCCCCTGTTCCTGAAGCGCTGGAATTGGCCGATCGCTGGATCCTGTCGCGGCTGCACTCCACAGCCACCCAAGTTATCACCGAGCTGGAAGCCTATGGCCTGGGCGAGGGGGCGCGCCTGCTCTACTCTCTCATTTGGGATGACTTTTGCGACTGGTACATCGAGCTGGTCAAGCCCCGGCTGCGGGGAGAAGACCTGGCTTCCAAACGCGCAGCGCAGCAGGTGCTGGCCACCGTTTTGGAAACCATTCTCAAGCTGCTGCACCCCTGGATGCCCCACATCACCGAGGAGATCTGGCAGCTGCTCACCCAGGCCAACCAAACCACCTCTATCTCCGTGCAGCCCTATCCCACCCCAGATCCCAGTTGGATCGACCCTCAACTGGAGCGGGAGTTTGGCTTGGTGATCCAAACCATTACCAGCCTGCGCAACCTGCGGGCAGAAGCCGGCCTCAAGCCCCAGCAGGCCGTCACCGCCCTCCTGGTTACCGACGATCCCACCCAGCAGCAAATTCTCAGGGCTGCCCAAGCCTACATCCGGGATCTAGCTAAGGCTGAGGCTTTGGAGATTACGGGATCCCTGGCCACGGAGCCCAAACAGGTGGCGGCTGCAGTGGTGGGCACGGTGCAGGTGCTGATGCCCTTGGCAGGACTGGTGGATGTGGAAGCGCTGCGGGCCAAGCTGCAAAAAGACCTGGCCAAACTGGAAAAAGAGGCCCAAGGGATCCGCGCCCGCTTGGAGAACCCCAATTTTCTCAACCGGGCCAACCCTGAAGTGGTGCAAGCCAGTCAGGAACAACTGGCGGAGCTGGAAGCCCAGATGAGATTGCTGGGATCCAGGCTGGAGAAGCTGGGCTGAGATGGCATCAGCGCAGGCAGAGCGGCGGGGTGATGAAGGCAATCTTCCCAGGATTTGGAAAAATCGGAGTGGCGAGCCCCTACTTCTGTGTTAGGATAGGGGATGAGATCGTTGTCGGTTGTAGTGCTCGTTTCTTCTGGTCTTGACGGATTTTCACGTTTTGTATTGGCAGACGGCTCTCCGAACATCTCACCCTTTGTTACTCTCTCTTTCGGAGATCGTCTATGTCGATTTATGTTGGCAACCTTTCCTTTAAGGTGACAGAAGCGGATTTGACCGCTGTTTTTGCTGAGTACGGTTCTGTCAAGCGGGTGCAAATCCCCACTGACCGCGAGACAGGCCGCATTCGGGGCTTCGGGTTTGTGGAAATGAGCTCTGAAGCAGAGGAGCAAGCCGCCATTGCTGCGCTGGATGGGGCGGAATGGATGGGGCGCGACCTCAAGGTGAACAAAGCTCGCCCGCGAGAAGAACGCCCCACCTCAGGTTTCCGCTCTGGTAACGCGAACAGTGGCGGTGAGCGGCGGCGGAGTTTTCAATCTCGCTATTGAAACGCCCGCTAGGGCTTCCCGGTAGCTGGCCAGGGGGCACCTAGGCGCGAGCCGGTCTTGGGCTACGATTCCGGGATCCAGCTGTTTCTCTAGCCTGCTTCCATTGTTCCAACAGAGGAGTTGATGAGGGATCCCGATCAACTCCTCTTACTCTTAAGATTCTTCCTTGCTCCCTGAGAGAGGAAAATAAAACGCTTGGCTTGGGTTACGGCGAGTTCGGGGATCCCTCTGGCCAAGGATCTGTCAGGTCGGCGGTCAAGGGATCCCAGTCCCATCCCCAATCGCGGGCAATGGCCTGAGTAATCCCCAGTTGCCCGTGGCCAGGGTAGCGGGCCAGGGCTACCACCAGATCAACAAGCTGCTCACCGGCAGGGATTCGACCAAAGATGTGCAGCCCATCGCGAATCTGAGATTCTTTTAGCTCGCAGAGATAGCCATCCAGGCGATTCCAATCTTCTTCTTTTTCCAAGTTGAACTGCTGGTCTAGATGCTCGGCTCGAACCAGCTCCTGAATCTGGGCGCGAATCAGGGGACAACGACTGGGATCCAACTGTTGGGCCTGCACGTACTCATCCATCAACCGTTCCAAGTCCGCCAGGGGGCCGTACAGCTCAGCACGAGTAAGGGGCGGGGTGAGGTGGTCGATAATCACTGCCTGGGCTCGCCGCTTGGCCTGGGATCCCTCTCCCGGATCGTTGACAATGAAGGGGTAGAAGTGGGGCAGCGGCCCCAGGGCCATCTCCGGGTAGCAGGTGGCGGAAAGGGCGGATCCCTTGCCGGGCAGCCATTCCAGGTTGCCGTGCTTGCCCACATGCACCACCGCTTGAGTGCCGAAGACCTGCCGCAACCACAGGTAAAAAGCCAGGTACTCGTGGGGGGGCACCAGATCCGGGGCGTGGTAGTTCAACGAGGGATCCCGGTCGTAGCCCCGCGGGGGCTGGATGCCAACAAACACCTGCCCTAACTGCAGTCCCACCACGGGAATATCTCGAGAGGGCGGATCCCCCCACTGCCGGACGAGGTCGGTCTGGATGGGCTCAGGCAAGCGGGCAAACCACTCTCGATAAAGGGCAGCAGAAAGGCATTGCCGAGCCGGGCGCAGGGATCCCAAGGGGTCGTAGGTCTGGCCTTCGGTTAGCCAATGGATGAGTTCATCTCCAGTCTGGGGCAGGGGATCTACTGAGTAGCCAGCTCCCGCCAAAGCTTTGAGAATTTCCACACAACTGGCAGGGGTATCCAGACCCACCCCATTGGCCAGTCGCCCGTCCCGACTGGGGTAGTTGGCCAGGATCAAAGCCAGTCGCCGCTGGGAAGGGGGGGTACGCCGCAATTTCACCCAGTTGGCCGCCAAATCGGCTACAAACTCCACCCGATCCGGCACAGCCACGTAGGCCACCACCTCCGTTTGCAAGTGGGGATCCCGCTGTTGAACCGCCTTGAAGGAAACGGCGCGGCTGATGATGCGCCCATCCACCTCCGGCAAAGCCACATTCATGGCCAGATCCCGCGCTCCCAGTCCTCGCGTGGAGTCCTCCCAGCTCTGGCGGGATCCGCTGCTAAGGATTACCTGCAAAACGGGCACATCCAATTCCTGCCACAGGCTTACATCGGGCTGGTGGCTGTCCAACCGCGCCAGCGAAAAACTGGTGGTGTTGAGCAACAGGTCAATCTGGCCGCCGAAGTGATCCCGAATGGCTGGGGGCAAGTCTGGGTCTTGAAGGCTATAGGTATACAGGCAAAGGGGTTGTAGCCCCCGCTCCACCAAGGCTTTTGCCAATTGATCCACCGGCTCTATGTTCCCCGCCAGAACATGGGCTCGGTAGAGCAAAATCCCCACCTTGGGAGCTTGGGGATCCGCCAGCGGAGCTATGGGGGGTTGATAGATCCCTAGACGAGGCAGCACTTGAGGATCCGGCACCGAATATTGGCCCCCCAGAAACTCCCTAGCCAGAAACAGCAGGCAGGCGGCCACATTCTCCGCTCCCCCCTCCAGCCAGTACCGCCACACCCGATCCGCCACCGCCAGGGGCACAGTGGAATGGCTCACCAAATCCCAGTCGGGGCGATCGTCCCCAGGAATGACGATCAGGGTGGATCCCTCCTCGGCGGCCACCTGCTTGGCTACCTCCAGGCCATAGCTCCAGTAGGCCCTTCCCCCCAACAGGCGAAGGAGCACCACCTGCGCCCGCCGCAGCACCCTCTCGGCATAGTCATCCAGGCTTAGGGGCTGTTGCAACTGCAACAAATTGGCCGCCCGCACCGCCGGAAAATCGCCGGGCAACAGGCGCAGGGCTGCGCTCAAGGCCGTGAGATCCGTATCGGCTGCCGAAAGGATAACGATGGGAGCGGGATCCTGCTCCAAGAAAATGACGCCGGATTGGGAAGGATCCCATCCCCCTGGCAAAGCAGCTATTCGGTGCATGGCCGCTCTCCCAAGGGAAGGAAGCTCAGGCTTAGCGACTGTACTTGAAGCACAGAAGCACCCCAGCTCCCAGCGCTCAACTGGTCAGGAAGGGCTCCCGTAGTGGTTCCCGCTACCCAAGCATTGCCCTGTCCAAAGTGCTCCGCACCGCTGGCGCGAAAGTGCTCCGCACCGCTGGCGCGAAAGTGCTCCGCACCGCTGGCGCGAAAGTGCTCCGCACCGCTGGCGCGATCGACAGCAATAGAGTCAGCCACCTCATTCGCAGGAGTTCCGAACTGGCGAGCCCACTCGATTGAATGCGAACCGTAGGCTCTCAGAAGAATTGAACTGGCAAAAAAAGTTAAAGCACTTGCGAAAACTACCCTGCCCACCCTTTTTTTCATATCCTTCAAGTCGCCCCTTGCCGACTAGGGCAGCACCGCCTAGAGCCTAGCATGGGGCAGCTTTCTGCTGGCTACTGGGGTGTTGAGCTGCCGCAGAGGGATCCCGCCCTGGCAAAGCCTCAGCCTAACGAGCGTATTTGAGTACCAAGACATCTTTCATGCCCGCTCGGGGTTGGTCAGGAAAGGCTCCCCAAGTTACCCCCGCCACCCAAAGATTTCCCCCTTTGTCCGAAGCAAGAGAACGGATCCATTCAAAGTCAGGGGTTCCAAACTGGTGGCTCCAGAGTTCATTGCCGTTGACGTCGTAAAGGCGCACAAAGGCATCGCTAGGCAACTGACCCGCTGGGGTTCCCTGGGTATGTCCTGCCACCCAAATGTTCCCGCTCCCATCCACAGCGATGGCCAGGACTCGTTCCCTCTGTTTGCCTGGGAATTGGCGGTTCCAGAGTTGGTTGCCGTAGGCATCGTACTGCTGCACAAGAACGCTGTACTCCCCTGCCTGGCCGGTAGGAGCTTCTTGGATGAATCCCGCTATCCAGATCCCCATCTCGCCCACAGCGAAAGTGCTCCGCACCGCTGGCGCGATGGAAAAAGCCCCGTCACCCCTCCCGCCTGAAAACTGGCGAAGCCAGAGCTGGTTGCCCTCGGGATCATACTTGCGCACAAAGCCTCCCGCTCTGGGACTCCGTCCCGCTGACGCGACCGACTGTCCCGGAAGGCTTTCTTGAATGGATCCCACCACCCAGACATTTCCCTCCTCGTCGGCAGCCAGGGCACCGGCCCGCCGATGGAGCTCGAGCTCTCGAGTCCAGAGCAGGTTGCCATTGGAGTCATACTTGTGCACAAAGCTTTTACCCCTGGATTGGCCGGAAGGGGCTAAGGACTCCGTCCCGCTACCGCGAACGGCATCCCCCGCCACCCAGACGTTGCCCTCTGCATTCACGGCAAGAGCCGTGACCCCGTCCAACTCCCCACTGCCGAACCGACGAGTCCAGAGTTCCCTGCCCTGGGGATTGTACCTGCGCACGAAAGCTTCCTTCCCCCCGGCACTGACCTGGTGGGGGAAAGTCCTGTAGGTAACCCCTGCCACCCAGGCATTTCCCCACCTGTCCACCGCTACGGCTAGCGCTTCGTCAAGACTGGAAGTTCCAAACTGGCGGGTCCAGAGTTCCTTACCTTGGGCGTTGTACTTGCGCACAAAGGCATCTCCCCCACCTGCCCCGGCCTGCTTGGGAAGAGTTCCGTGGGTAACTCCCACCACCCAGGCGTTTCCCCTCTCATCTACAGCGATGGAGTGGGCCTCGTCGGAGCTAGGGGTTCCAAACTGGCGGAGCCAAGGAGCAGGATCCTCGCCGCAGGCACCCAAAAGAGCCGAGCTGGCAAAAGCCAGCCCTAGAGAGACAACCCTCTCCAGCGGTCGCTTCCTGTTCATATGCGTACGGCACCCTGACGGGAAAGGACTCCGTCCCGCTACCGCGTTCGCGTTAGCGTCGCGTAGCGACAACGGCGCTTCTTGACAAGGGGGCACCGCCTAGAAGTTAGCACGGGATAACTGACGGGATAACTGTTGGATGATTCTCCAACGGCAGGACTGTCCTCTGGCTGGGAACCTTCCTTTAGGCGACTTGGGGTACGGGCTCAGGGTTGGGCAGCAGGCCAGCTAGGCGCGGGGAAAAACGCAGTGCTGCCTGCACAAAGGCTTGAAACAGACGGAAGTGCAAGGACTCCGTCCCGCTACCGCGAACGGCTTCTTCAAAGGTGAACTCGGAGTGCCACTGCACGGCAACAGCCTAGGGGTGGGTTTCGTGTTCAATGGCCTCGAAAGGACTCCGTCCCGCTACCGCGATCAGCGGGGTTGAAGTGATCCAGCTCGTCGTACACATCAGGCACATGGGGGAAAGGACTCCGTCCCGCTACCGCGAACAGCTTGCCGCCACTGACCACATTTAACAATTGCATCCCCCGGCAAATGCCTAAAACAGGGATCCCCTGGGCCAGCACGGCCTGAGCCAAGGCCACCTCAAATCGATCCCGCTCCGCGTTCACATAGCGCACCTGGGGATGTTGCGGATCCTCTCCAAAGGACTCCGTCCCGCTACCGCGAAAGGTGCTGGGGCAGAGGTCGCCGCCACCAGTCAACACCAGGCCATCCACCCAAGACAGCAAAACCTGGGGCTCGCTTTCGCCTGGGGGAAAAAGAACAGGGATCCCTCCGGCAGCACGAATGGCATCCACATAACGGCCTGGCGCTACAAAGTCTCCCTCGTCATTGCGGTTGCGGGTGGTAACGCCGATGAGCGGTCGATTTGAAAAAGGGGATGTCCGATTCATCCTTCTACGATAGCCTCATTTCCCAATGTTGATGGTGCTATGCCTACGGCAGAGGAACCGCACCACTGTCCTGAGCAGAAAAATCCAAAGTTTTCCCCCGCGATAGGAGTTAAATCTCGTTGTTGCGCAACGCTAACGCAAAGGGATCCCAGAAATCGCCGAAGCCATTAACCTTTCTCAAGGAAATAGCGGCGGCTGATCCCTTGGGCCAGCAAGACGAACAACACCAGGGATCCCTGAATCACACCGGCCAAAGAAGACTCCAATTGCAAAGAGAGAGGCAGTTGCAAGCTGCCGATGTTAAGACTGCTGAAGAAAAAGGCAATCGGCAAAATCAGCAGGGGGTTAAAGCCTGCCAGCATCACCACCAACAAGGCCAGAAAGCCCAAATTGCTGGAGATATTGGGGATGAGGCGATGGAACAGAGCCAACACCTGCAAGGCGCCCGCCAGCCCTGCTAAGCCCCCACAGCAGGCAAATGCCATGAGCAACCTGCGGGTAGCCGGGATCCCCAACCGGAAAGCAGCTACAGGGTTTTTCCCCACCGCCCGCAACTGCAGGCCGAAGCGAGTGTTGCCCACCACCAGCACCGTCAGGGCCAAAGCCAACAGGGCCAGCAGCAACGCCACCGGACTGGCCTCTGACCGCCCCCAGGTGGGCAACCACAGACGGGGATCCAACACTTCCGTCCCGCTCATGGAAGCCACCCCCGGCCTTTTCCAAGGGCCGAAGATCAGGTAGAGAACCCAACCTTGGGCAACAAAGTTCAGCCCCAGACCGGCGAAGATCTCGTTGACCCGCCCCCACACATTCAGGATCCCGGCCAACAAGCCCCAGCCCGCCCCGCCCAGGATCCCGGCCAAAAGCGCCAAGGTAATGACCAGTGGCGGCGGCAACCATCCCGCTTCCAGACGCACCAGAAACGTGGCCGCAATTGCCCCGACCACCATTTGCCCTTCGATGCCCAAGTTGTAGAGACCGGCAACAAACGTAAACACCAGCCCACAGCAGCAGAGGACAAGGGGAGCCAGCGTCGCCAAAACCCGGCCAAACTGAGCTTCGGTGCCAAAGGCCCCCTGCCACATGCTGGCCGCTACCTGGAGAGGGGAAGCCCCCGCCAGCGGGATCACCCCCGCCACAAATAGCAGCGCTGCCAGCCAAGCCAATCCCTGGATTACCCAGGTACGCTCTAGAGACACCCACGACCGGCCCGATTCCGCTATTCCCGCCATGCTTTAACACTTCCTAGGATTCTTAAACTTAAGATTTTTAAACTCAAAGAGGCTCCCCGCTGCCCTGCTCCAAGAGGGGATCCAAACGGCGCACCAGTTGCCAGCCCTCCACCTCCGCCAGAGGTTGTAACCCCAAATCCCGGATCTCCACCTTCTCTGCCTGCACCGGAGAAACCCAAAGGTAGTCTCCATATTCCCCTCGTTGCAGAGCCTGATCATCCACCCATCTCCCCGGATTAGGGGTATAAAAAGCGATGGCCTGGGCCTGACAGACATCCGGCAAGCCGCTGCGGCCAATATCCACCACCGTCTCCCCAGCCTCTGTCGAGGACTCCGTCCCGCTAACGCGAACGGACGGGGGCAGCATTTGGTTCCAATCCATTTGGGCAAAAGCAGGGCTGAAGTTGCCGAAATCAGGCCGCAAGACGATGGTGATCATGGCGAGAATCCCGGCCAACAAGAGGGTTCCCACCCACAGACTGCCGGCACAGCGCAACACCCGCCGCCAACTGCAGATCCCTGGCAGCAAGAGGTACAAAACACCCATCACCACCAGCGGCCAAGCATGAGGCTGTAGGAGCTCCAGACCGTCTACACCTAGCCGGACGGCCACCCCCAAACCCAACAGCAGCAGCCCCACCGCTGCCAGTCCCCAAGAGAGCACCTGAGCCAGACGGGGCTTTAAGTGCAAGGACTCCGTCCCGCTAACGCGATCCGCACCGCTGACGCGACCCCGCATAGCCAACGCTTGATCCAAGGCTACCCCGGCCAAGAGAGCCAGCCAAGGGTAAAGCTGCACGGTGTAGTAGGGGGTTTTGGTGGGATAAAGCTGCAACAACAACAGCAGCAGCAGGGGGAAAGACCAGATCAGCAGCGTGGATCCCGGCTGCTGGCGCACCAGGAGAAAGCCACCCACCAAAGCCAAAACCGTCCACGGGAAGCCATGAACGGGAATGTGCCAAAAGTAGTACCAGCCGGTGGCATCCGCATGGAAGGGCTCTTGCCCCAGATCCCACACCTTCCCCACCAGGGTGGTCAGCACCTGTGGGCCATACACCTGCATGGCTGGACCTAGCCAGAGGCCAAAAATCCCCAAGCCCAGCCCAAGCGCCAGCCAAAATGGGGCGGATCCCATCCAGCGGCGCCGTTGCTGCACGAGATAGGGGATCAAAGCCGCCCCCGGCAGCAGGATCATGGCACTTTTCATCAGCAGGCCCAGCCCGAAGGCCACTCCGGTTAGCCAAAACCAAACCCTGTGGCCGCGGATACCGTTGACCAGCCCCAGGATCCCCAGCAGCTCCAGAAAGGTCAAGGGCACATCCTGCCCCACCAGCCGCCCCTGCTGCACCCAGAGGTAGCACAGGGGCAAAACCGCCATCCCCAAAAAGGCCGCCCGCATCGGCAAAAAAAACCACCCAATCCAACCCACCAGGGGAATGGAGAGCAAAGCAGCGAGGATCCCTGGCAGCCGCGCTGCCCACTCGTTTACCCCGTACAGGGCAAAACTGAGGGCCACGCTCCAGGTGAGCAGAGGGGGTTTCTCGAAAAAAGGCTCCCCCAAAAAAGTGGGCCCCAGCCAATGCCCTCCCCGCAGCAGCTCGCGGGCCATTTGGGCATAAAAGCTCTCGTCGCAGCCAGCCAAACTGGGATCCGCCCCCGAAAGCACAAACAGAGGCACTGCCAGGCCCATGACTAGTAGGCTTAGGCCCCAAAAGGGCACAAGGACTCCGTCCCGCTTACGCGATAGGTGCGGGTCGCGGCGAAACTGAACGAAGGAGCTGGATCCCGGCAGGGATCTGCGGCTAGGAGAACTGCCCAGACGGTTGGGGTTGCCGAAAGGACGCATGGGACAAGTCAGCAAGGGGCGGCTCTAACCAGACTAGACAAGGACTCCGTCCCGCTTACGCGAGCGGCAGAATTTTTTAGGGAAGCTCCAGAGATCCAGAGGAGCTCTAAGGACTCCGTCCCGCTTACGCGATCAGCTTATCTGCCGGCAAGGTTAAGCCCTGAAACCAGCTAAAAAACTGCTCGGCATAGGGCCAAAGAGCGGGCTCCAAGTAGTAGAAGTTCTCCCCCCGGTCGGTAAACTCCCAAAACTCTGCAGCCGTAGAGAGCAGCTCTTGGTGGATGCTCTGCAGGCGCGCCAGGGGCTCGTGCTGCATATCCTGATAGATCAGCCTGGCCCAGTCCTCCCGGCCACGACTGAGGAAATAGGCTGCCAAGCGGACTTGGGTTTTGCGGATCCCACGCAGGGTGGTTTCCTGTTGCTCGCTTTCGGGATCCTGATCCAGACGTAACAAGGCTTGCACAATGGCTTCCGTTGTTTCAGAGCCCAGAGCACAGCTCGACTGGGCCAACATTCCCAGATCAAAGCCAAAGGTTTCAGATAGGAAAAAGAGGCCAGCTTTGTAGGCAATTAAGCTGTAGTAGCGAAAGTAGCCAACAATCTGCAAGACCAGAGCCGACTGGCGGTGTTGTAGGGCTGCCTCGGCCAACAAGCGGTACTGCTTGAGCAGGTTGTAGCCGCTGCGGATGTCTCGCGCGTTGATGACGGCCCGCAGATAGGTATTGAAAAACTTGATCACCCACCCCGCTACCGTGAGTTGTTGGGTTTCCAGGGCGCGGATCCCCAGCTCCCGGCTGTGAATGGCCACCAGGGTGCTCGCCTGGCGCATGCCGTTTAGTCCTTCGGCAAATAAGGCTTGATACTGCCGCAGGATCTTCAGCTCCAGCCAGGATCCTTCTGCCTCAATCTGGCTCAAGAGTCCCTTATCCACCGAAGCAAAGTCTGGATCCCGCCGCAGAGCAGGGGTAAAGAGAAACCAGGCAGGGGGCAGTTGTGCTTTGTGAGCAGCATAGAAGACCCACAGAGACTTCAAGCTGTCCAAGGCTTCCAGGAGAATGCTCCCCTCCTGCTGACGGAGAGCACTGGTGGCGATGCTTTTGATTTCATCCAGAGCCGAGAGGCAGCGCTGATGAGCTGGCGAGCATTCGCCCATTGGAGAGTGCTGCTCTGTTGCTATGCCTACGGCACCCTGTATTCCTGCGCATCGCTGTTGCTGCACAACGTTGTCGTGACGAGGCCGCAGTTGCAGTGAACAACGGGAGAAATAGCCCCTCTTGGATCCGGAGTCCGATCCTGATCTCCTGGAAGCAAGGGATCCCAGGATGGCCTGCCGCACTTGCTGCTCAATGCGATGGATAATCGAGGCCGGTTGCAAGAAGTGAAACACGAAGCGAAAGTAGGGGATCAGCATCAAAAACGAGGCTGTGCCCAGCAGCAAATTCAGACCGATGAGCAGCCCCAGACGTTGTTGCTCCACACCGCCGACGCGAACGTAAAGGCTCAGGGCTGCCGAACTCCACAAACTGACCACATTGGCCAGAATCAGGAAAAAGAAGAGGTAGAAATTGACTTTCTCGCGCAAAAACAGCTCCGTGACCTTGGGGGTGAAGCGATCCGCGCTCAACTGCACCACAATGGCCACCACCGAGAGGGTAAAGCCCAGCACCCCCGACAACACCTGAGCCAAGGTGGTTACAAATTCCTGCAAAGCCCCTGCATCCTGCGTGGATCCCGCCCGAACCAGGTTCAACCCGCTCTGGATCCAGCGGTGCCCACCCCAAGCCCAAAGCAAACCTGCCCCCACCACTGCAGCACTCCAGGGCAGAAAGCGGGGGCGACGCCCAACAAAGCCTGGATCTGTGTGTCTCTCTTTCACAATGGCCCTTCTCAGAGAGGGGGTGCCTCAATACTCGCTTAGAAGAGCTTCCACAAACTCGTAGCTGGAAAAAGGCCGCAGATCTTCTAGCCCCTCGCCGGCGCCGATAAAGCGGATGGGTAGGTTCATCTGCTGCGTAATGGCCAGGGCAATCCCCCCCTTGGCGGTGCTATCCAGCTTAGTCAGGATCACGCCGCTCAACTTGGCAGCCTCGGCAAACACCTCGGCTTGGCGCAACCCGTTTTGCCCTTGGGTGGCATCCAGCACCAGAAGGCTTTCTACTTTGGCTTCGGGAGCTTTTTTATCGACGATGCGGCGGATCTTGGCCAGCTCGTCCATCAGGTTTTTCTTGTTTTGCAGACGGCCTGCCGTGTCCACCAACAGCAACTCGGTGCCCCTGGCCTTGGCGGCTGTGATGGCGTCAAAAACCACCGCTGCCGGATCGGCATTGGGAGAGGGATTGGCGATCACCTCTACCCCTGCTCGCTCTGCCCAAACCTTGAGCTGCTCCACAGCAGCAGCCCGGAAAGTATCAGCAGCAGCAATCAGACAGCGGTATCCAGACTTGCGGGCGACATGGGCAATTTTGCCAATGGTGGTGGTTTTGCCCGCCCCATTCACCCCGACAATCAGCCAAATGTTGAGCGTGTCCCGTTGTGGGGCAAAGGTGGGATTCCCCACCGTCAACATCTGCCGCATCTGCTGCTTGAGGTATTTGACGGCCTCCTCTGGGGGCACCACCTCCTCTCGCATGCGCTTTTGTAGGGCTTGGATGATCTGCTCGGTGGCGTCGATCCCCACATCGGCCTGCAGCAACAGGGCCTCAATTTCTTCCACAGCCTTCTGATCCAGAGGGCCGCGGCCTACCAGGGCTTTCAACTGGTTGATCAGGTTAAGGCGGGTTTTGCCCAAGCCTCGCCGCAGCTTTTGCAGCCAGGAGATTTCCTCAACGGAAATCTCTTCCGGTTTGCGCCCTTGAGCCGCCAAGATCTCGGCTGACCAGCGGAAGCCCTCATCGAAGACCAGCTCTTCCGGCCCCGTCTCTGGAGAGGGAGCAACGGCTGGAGTCACCGGCTCGGGTTTGGGCTCATCCACGGCGCTGGCTTGCAGGGCTTGGAGACGCTCAGCAGCACGGGGAGCCAGATCGAAAAACGAGGGAGCTGCCGCCGGCTGCACAGGGGGCGATTCTGGAGATGCTGGTTCTTGTGTTGGAGTGGAGGACTGGACGGGTTCACGGGGTTCTGCTTGGGCAAGTGGGCCGGAGTCCTCAGTCGAGGCCGGTGGCTGTGGCTGGACGGATTCTGCAGGGATCCCTTCCGCTGGCGCAGGTGGGACAGAGTCCTGGGTTGCCGGTGGGGCTTGGGCAGCAGCACGGGCCTTCAGGTTGGCATAGGCGGCTTTGGCAAAAGCCAAATAGTCTTCAGGGGAGATCTCCGCCGGTTCTGTGGCTGGCGCGGGGGCTGGTGGCGAAGACTCCGCTTCACCAGGAGAGTCGGTAGAGTCGGTATAGCGGCGGCGAAACCAATCGAAGGCCATAATCCCATCTCCAGCCTGGCTGATCTTTATCCAGTTTGACAGAGCAGCTCTCCTGCTAGAGCGCAGCCCTGGGGAGCTCATCCCTGCTCAATGGGGATCCCCGTTAGCGGGACGAGGTCCTTTCCAACCCTTCCACCCGCACAAACCCAATCACCTGCAACTGGTCAGGCTCTATCTCTAGGCTGAGCACCCGCATCAGGATCCCAATCTCTTCCAGCTCTTGCAGGTCAAGCACCTCATTGAGCCCGCCCAAAAACGCTGCTGAGATCTCATCGGGAACCCGCACAGAACCGATCACAAACTCCGGATTCTCCAGCTTTAGGCTGCGCCCTTCTTCCACGCGGATCCCGGTGTTAAACACCACCTCCACTGCTCGCGTTGGCTGGACGGAGTCCTTCTGCTCGGTACCGCCGTCTTCCTCCACCAAAAGGGCAGAGAGCTGAATGCGGCTGGGATCCAAAAACTCGACGCGGGGCTGACGCAGATCGAAACGGCGAGCTTCCCTTCCCGCTCCCCCAAAAGGCAGATCGGCGCGGATATCCTGAAACTGGCGGAGCACCTCTGGCTTGTTGAGGGCAGCATTCAAGTCCTCTTCTCGCACCACCACCCGCACCGCAGCTTGCAGAGGTCGCGTCAGGCGCAAGGGAGCCCCCTGGAAAAAAGAGGGGTCAATTGCCACCGGATCGGTTTCCAGCTCCAGAAGCTCGATGCGGGGAAAGGGCGCTCGATAGAGCCCGCGACCGGCAATCAGCAGGCGATCCGCTTGGCCATTCAGCAGCCGGTAATTGGGCTGGCTTTGAATACGCACCTCCAAAACCTCTGCCCGATCCAACTGATCCAACAGAAGCTGCCGCGCCGTCTGATCCGCCAGATAGCCCGCTCCTCCTCCCAAGCCCGCCAACAGCCCCAAGAGAACTGCCAGGATCTCCATGATCACTAACCGGATGTGCCCCAACCCAGGTTAGCAAGGGGATCCCTGGCCCCCCTTGAGGATCTGGGCTAGCGCAGCACCTTGAGAGGGCTGGCCTCAATGGGTCGGTTGCCCATAAAGGTTTTGGCAATTTTCAGGCCATCGGCCATTATCGGCCGATTGAGCGCGGGGTCATGGATGAATTTGGCGCCAGAGGCAACCGTTGGGCGTCCCTCCCCCCAAGTGTCCACGACTTTGAGAGTTGCAGCAGCAACTGGACGTCCGTCGGCATAGTAATCCACCACTTTCAGGGTTGAAGCCCCAACCGGACGGTGGTCAATCTCAATTTCGCTGAACTTGACAGGGCTGGGAAACACGGGCGGGCCGGATTTCTCCCCCAGCAGTACCGGCATCTGAGCAGCCGCAGAGGCCCCATCAGCAGGCAGGGGAGCCAGGTTTAGAGCGTTACCCGTTTGCGTTAGCGGGAGGGCGTCCTTTCCCATAGAAGAAGCCTCTTGCTCTGGAAGCGTGCCGGGATGACCATTTGGAACGGCCATAAGAAACTCCTGAGTTGGTAGAGATAATGAACAAAACAAGACGGGAAAGGGCAGGAAGCTAGATCCCAGTGGAGCGCTGCAGAAGAGGGATATCCTTGGCAAGGCTAAAGGTTGGCCTCCCCAAGTTCAAATGAGTGAGACTAAATCTCGAATCTAAAAATATTCTAAACCAAAGTTTGGCATGGGATCCGCCGGCTGTGACCCAACGGTTCCTGAGACGATGCCGGCCAGTCGCGTTAGCGTTGCGTAGCTATGACGTCCTCTTCGCTCCAGCCACCCCCTGGCAAAATCCAAAGCGGACGGTACACTAGTGAGTTAGCAAAGTCTATGGCAGGGATCCCCTATTCCTATTGGCGCTGGGCAAGGTGGCCGGCACCGGCTCTGTGGGCGTTGCTGCTTTGGTTTGCTCCTGCAGCTCGAGCTTCTACCCTGGACGCGCCCCCATTTGACCTGAATGTTGTCCGCTCCCGTTCTCTGCCGTGGAGACATCCTCTTCTTGTTCCCGAGCAGAAGGATCCCATCCCATCCGCTCGCGTTGGCGAGACGGAGTCCTGGGTTGAGGTCGAGGTGACAGAGCATCCCTTTCTGGAGTTCACCCTTGAAGAAAGCAACGCAGCTGTTGCCCTATTTGGATGCGATTGCCCGGCCCACCTCAACCAGTTGCGGAGACTACGCGGTCTGCCTTTGCTGTGAAGCACAGCTCCACCAGTAACTGTCCCTGACAAAGAAACACAGGGAGCCATCCAGCCGGTCTTGGGCAGAAGGGATCCCCCTGGGCCGGGTTAGGGCAAGGCAGGGAGTACCGGCAGGATCTCAATCCCGTCAACAGTCCTTTTTCATGGGCAATAAACTCATTTTCACGGCTCTGCGGGCGCCGTACCCCCAATTCCAGGGCTAGAGCAGCCAAGGTACCGTCGTCATCAGCATTGGCTCCATCCGAGACAGCTTACCCTCAAGTTAGCGATCCCGAAGCAAGATTGTCCTGCCACCCAAGCGAAACCGCTTTGCTATCAAGGGCAACCGCCGAGAGAGGCTCCCCTGGTTTGGCGGAATGGAATAGGATAGGGCTCTATATTCAGGCAGACGTTTAAGGGCGGTCATGACGGGATCCCCTACATGGAACCCTGAAATCTCCCCATCTCCAGACTCCTGGGCCACGGGCAGCGTTTACTTTCGGTCGGATGCACAAGGGATTCATCTGCACTTGCCCAGCACCTTGCCTTGGGAGGAGCTTTGGGAAAACCTGGTTTGGCAGTTGCGCAGCCGCAAACCCTACTGGGCCGGGGTCGCTCCCCTCACCCTCTGGAGCCAGCAGCGAGAGCTGGACATGCCCACCCTACAACTTCTTGCTGCCCTATTGTCTCAGCATGGACTGCAACTGTGGCGCGTTCAAACTCGATCCCGCTCGACAGCGATTGCAGCAGCGACGTTGGGGTATTCTGTGGAGCAATCTTCCCTTTTGGAGGCAGTTCCCCCTGCTCCCCCAGACACCACACCTCTGTACCTACGTTCGACGGTGCGCTCTGGCATGTCCGTGCGTCACAGGGGCTCGGTATTCCTGTTAGGGGATCTCAACCCCGGCGGCGAGATCATTGCTGGAGGAGATATTTGGGTTTGGGGACGCTTGCGGGGCCTGGTTCACGCGGGGGCCGACGGCGACAAGGGGGCTGTAATTTTGGCTTTGCAGTTGGAGCCCAC
Source organism: Synechococcus sp. W55.2 (assembly GCF_047461635.1). Classification (NCBI taxonomy): domain Bacteria; kingdom Bacillati; phylum Cyanobacteriota; class Cyanophyceae; order Synechococcales; family Synechococcaceae; genus Synechococcus; species Synechococcus sp. W55.2. Next base: position 27,398 of record NZ_JANSHM010000008.1, read on the forward strand.
TCAGTTGCGCATTGCCGATCAAGTGGCCCGTCCGCCAGAAGGTGGATCCCTGCCCAACACCCCTGAAGTGGTTTACCTGCAGGAGGATGTCATCTGCGTCGCCAGCCTTCAGGATTTTCTGCGGAGAGGAGTATGAGCCGAGTCATTGTCATAACCTCTGGTAAAGGTGGAGTCGGCAAAACCACCGTGACGGCCAACCTGGGCACTGCCTTGGCGCGCTTGGGTCGCTCGGTGGTGGTGGTGGATGCAGACTTTGGCCTGCGCAACCTGGATTTGCTGCTGGGGCTGGAGAATCGGGTGGTGTACACAGCCCTAGAGGTGATCGCCGGGGAATGTCGCCTCGAGCAAGCTTTGGTGAAAGACAAGCGCACCCCCAATCTCTCGCTGTTGCCGGCAGCCCAAACCCGCAACAAAACGTCGGTGCATCCGGATCAGATGCGCCAGTTAATCGAGAAGCTGGCCAGCAGCCATGACTATGTGCTGATCGATTGTCCGGCAGGGATCGAACAAGGGTTTCGCAATGCCATCGCCGGAGCCAACGAGGCCATCATCATCACCACCCCAGAAGTGGCAGCGGTGCGGGATGCAGATCGCGTGGTGGGCCTGCTGGAAGCTGCACAAATTTCATCGACTCAGCTGATTGTCAACCGCCTGCGCCCGGACATGGTGGCAGCCGGCCAGATGATGTTGGTGGAAGATGTGGTGGAGGTGCTGGCCATCCCCTTGGTGGGTATCATTCCAGAAGACCGCGAGGTGATCGTCTCCACCAACAAAGGGGAGCCCCTGGTTCTCTCCGCCAATCCAACTCTGGCTGCTCAGGCCATCCAGCGCATTGCCCGACGGCTGGAAGGGGAAACAGTGGACTTCCCCAAGATGGCCAGTTTGGGCGAGTCCTTTTGGGAGCGGGCCAAACGGTTTTTAAACCAAAAGGTGCTCTGACGACTGTTCCATCTCTAATTCATCCAGGTTGCAATGGCAATTTTGACCTGTTTACAACTGAGTAACAAAGCCAACAAAACCTATGCTCCTCGATTTTTTGGATCAGCTTTTTTCTCGGCACTCCGGCAACAGCCGCCAGCAAGCCAAGCAACGGTTGAAGCTGATCTTGGCCCATGACCGCGCTGACCTCACCCCGGCGGCGCTGGAATCAATGCGCCTGGAGATTTTGGGGGTGGTGTCCCGCTATGTGGAGCTGGATTCAGAAGGGATGCAGTTTCACTTGGCCACGGAAGGGGGAACGACTGCTCTTATTGCCAATCTGCCTATCCGTCGCGTTAAGCCCTTAGAGACCGGTCTCAGCCGCTCAGAAGGCGAGAAAGCCTAGAAGGGGAGATTTCTGGCAGCATGTTAATTGGCCTTCATTCCAACAGGGCTCCCAATGCCAGAGTGGTCGTCAAGCTCGCTCTGTGATAGGTTGAGGTAAGTCGTGTGTACTGTAGAAAGAGTGGATCTGGGTGTAGCTTTTGCAACTTTATGGAGCCAGCACACAGAGGCTAACTAAATGTTAACTCTGCATGTTCGAGCTCATGAACTGCTGACGTGATGGGCAGAGCCACCTTGACGATTGGAGACTTTCCAGCAGTCTGTATTGGCGTTAGCGTTGCGGAGTAATAACGACGTTAACGATGGAAACAAAACGATGGAAACAATGAGAGGGTTGGCGTTCAGTAGCTGGAAAGGTAAGGGCTCCGTCCCGCTATTGCGTTCGGTTAAGCCTCAATATGCAAGATTCATTTGAGCTGACGACCCTGTTTACGCTAGCCCTGGTGGCTGGGATCGCTGCTCAGGTGCTGGCCAATTTTGTCAAAGTGCCTAGCATTGTATTCCTGCTGCTGTTTGGCCTGTTGCTGGGGCCAGATGGCTTGGGCTGGGTTCATCCCCAAGTCATGGGATCCGGGCTGGAAGCGCTGGTGTCGTTGGCGGTGGCTCTGATCTTGTTTGAGGGGGGACTGAACCTGCGGCTGCAACGTCTCAATCAGGTATCCGATAGCCTGCGCAATTTGGTTTTGTTGGGATCCCTGCTGACCTTGGTGGGGGGAGCGGCAGCAGCTCACTATCTGGGGGAGTTTCCCTGGCGGCTGGCTTTTTTGTTTGGATCCCTAGCGGTGGTGACGGGGCCGACGGTGATCAACCCTATCCTGAAGCGGGTACGAGTCGATCCGGCAGTCAGCACCCTCCTGGAAGGAGAAGGGGTGCTCATCGATCCCATCGGGGCCATTTTGGCGGTGGTGGTGCTGCAGGTGGTGCTCTCTGGCCATCCCAGTTTTCTCATGGCCCTGGAACAGTTGTCCAGCCGTCTGGCCATCGGGTCGGCGGTGGGAGCGCTGGGGGGCTGGCTGATGGGATCCTTCCTGCTTTGGTCGCGGCAGTTTTTAACCGAGGAGCTGCGCAACTCGGTGGTGCTGGCGGGGGCGCTGGGGGTGTTTGCCTTGGCCCAGTCGCTGCGATCGGAGGCGGGGCTGATGGCAGTGGTGATGGCGGGCCTGGTGGTGCGGCAGAAGGCGGCCATTGCCGAGCGGGGTGTGCGGCAGTTTCACGGCCAGTTGGTGGTGTTGGCCATCTCGGTGATCTTTATTTTGCTTACCGCCACGCTCTCCCTCAAGGCGGTGTTTGCCCTGGGCTGGGGATCCCTGGCCACAGTGCTGTGCTTGATGCTGGTCATCCGCCCCTTGAGCGTGTGGCTGTGTACCTGGCGCAGCGACCTGAATTGGCGGCAGAAGCTGTTTGTGGCTTGGCTGGCTCCTCGGGGCATTGTGGCGGCTTCGGTGGCCTCCTTGTTTGCCATTCTGCTGACAGAACGGGGCATTACTGGGGGGGATGCCCTCAAGGCGCTGGTGTTTTTGACCATCTCGGTGACGGTGACGGTACAGGGGCTGACCGCGGCTTGGGTGGCCCGTTGGCTGGGTCTGGATCAGGGCAGTTCCACCATAATCATCGGCGATCATCCCCTCACCAACCAATTGGCCCAGTTGATGCGCTCGCTCAACCAGACGGTCGAGGTGATCCCACTGCTTTCTGGGGCTTCCAAAAATGGGTATGGCAGCTACGAAGCTTCCCATTCAGCGGACGCCAAAGACTCCGTTTCGCAGAAGCGTCGTGCCGCCATCGCGTCAGGGATGCGGAGCAACAGTGGTGCAGAGCAACATGGCAATGGCACCCACAAACCTGACCCGAAGCCAGAGGCTGCCCCCGGATCCCTGCAGGAGGCCGTGCTGAACGAGTCTGCTCTGTTGAAGGCTGATATCGACCATGCGGAAACCCTGTTGATCCTCACTCTGGATCCGCAGGTGAACTGGGCCATTGCCGAGTTGATGGTTAAGCTCTCGGTTTCTGCCACCATCTGGACGGTGTTGCTGCCGGATATGCCCATCTCAGAAGGGATCCGCACCTTGCAGCCTTCCTTCCCCCAACTGCAGCGCTGGGCCGGCTACCTGGAGGCCAACCGGGCTGAGCTGCGCTCGATCACCCTACCCACGTTGGCGGACTTGGGCCTACCCCTCCCCTTCTCGGCTTCGGCCCTGCCAGAGGCAAGCAACAAGGCTGTTCGCGACAGCAGGACGGAGTCCTTTGTCTTAGCAGCTCAAGAGTCGCTCCCGACAGCGCTGCCCAATCCCTTCCTGGCCCAGATGGGACTGGAGGATCCCACCCTTGAACGGCTGCGGGATCAGTTTGCCTATCGAATCAAAGCCGATCTATGCCTGCCCTTGTTGTTGGTGCGCCCGCAGCGGCTGAGGAGCGGCTCATCTCGACCGGGTCGGCTCTTCTACCTGCCTGAGCCAGACATTTGGCGACGCGGGGATCGCATCTACTACCTGGAGCGCGTTTCCAGCCCTGTGGATGCCGGTGCTCTCTCCGCCAAAGAGTCTGATTCCCAAGAATGGGATCCGTCGGCAGCCGTTCGCGTTCGCGACAGCGGTGCGGAGCACAACAGTGGGATAGAGTCTTTGGTGCTGCCCCAGTATGTTGAGGGCGTCAAGCTCCACTTTGATCTCTAGCCAGCCAGCGGCCACTGGGGATGAGGGAACACCCCTGCACCTGCTCAGGCCGACCCAGATAAACCCAAGCAAAGGTGCCGCTATCCAGTTGCACCCACTGCCGTTCGTACACCCGCGGGTGGTCTTCCAGCTCGTCCAATCGGGGCAATAGACTCAAGGGGATGCGGTAGCACTCGCCGTAGAGCCGGTTTCGGCCACGAACTGCCATCGGGTAGGGGCCGAGACTGTAAAGATCAATGTGGTTGAGGCTGTCTGTCCCCAGGAATTCTGCCCCCTGCAGCAAGCTGTGGTATTGGCCGCCCCGCAGCAGGGATCCGTAGACAAAAACCACTGTGGTCGGTTGCATAGCGTTGCGGAGTAATACAGCTGCTTCACAGTGCCTTGAAAATTAGGGAGATTGCGTCCATTTTTGGCCAATGCGCGGCTCCGACCCGGCCAGTAGGCGCTTGATGTTGCGCCGATGAGCACCGATCACATACACCCCGCCCGCCAACGCAAACAACAAATACGGCAAAGGTTGAGCTGTTGCCCACATCACCACCGGAGCCGCCACTGCCGCCAGCAGGGAGCTGAAGGAAACGATGCGGGTGAGGGCGAGCCCCAGCAGCCAGACGCCGAAAGTTGTCAGGGCTACTGGCCAAGCCATAGCCAACAAGATCCCCAGGCTGGTGGCCACCGATTTGCCCCCCCTGAAGCCCAGCCAGCAGGAACGGCTATGGCCGATCACCGCGAACAATGCCGCCAAAACCACCCACCACGCGGATCCCAAGGCCGATCCCAGAGCCACTGCTGCTGCCCCCTTGGCAGCATCCACCAGCAACACCAGCAGGGCGGGCCCCTTGCCCAACGTCCGCAACACATTGGTTGCTCCGGTAGAGCCGGATCCCTGTTGGCGAATATCGATGCCTCCCCACCAACGACCTACCCAGTAGCCGGTTGGAATGGATCCCAGGAGATAGCCCCCCAGCACCGCAAGAAGAGCCGTAAGCAATGCAGGCATAGCAGGATCTGGAACGCTCTTCCCTCACTTTGCCACAGGGTCTGGGCTGCAACTGGGATCTTGCCCCGTCCGGGAGCTTTTGGCTGCTCGCGGCCTCGTCTGCAACACCGTTACGTTCGCGCCAGCGGTGCGGAGCACTTTCCCCCTGCCGTGGGCCCCGAAGAGGCGGGACAGAGTTCTCTCCACCCAATATCGAGAGTCGCTAAATATCGAGAGCCGCTAAATATCGAGAGCCGCCAGATCCAAATGGGCACTGTGGGCCTCAATAAACTCCCGTCGGGGACCAACAGCATCTCCCATCAAGATGGTGAAAATGCGATCCGCCTCCACCGCATCTTCGATGGTGATTTGTTTGAGGGTGCGCGTTGCCGGGTTCATGGTGGTCTCCCAAAGTTGTTCAGGCATCATTTCCCCCAGACCCTTGAACCGTTGGATGGTGTACTTGGTGTTGGCAGGCAGCCCCCGCAGGATCTGGTCTTTCTCGGCGTCGCTGTAGCAATAGCGAACATTGTTGCGACCCCACTCGATTTTGTAGAGCGGCGGACAGGCGATATAGACATAGCCCTGTTCCAGAAGCGCCTTTTGATAGCGGTAGAAAAAGGTCAGCAACAGGGTGCGAATGTGGCTGCCGTCCACGTCAGCATCGGTCATGAGGATGATGCGGTGGTAGCGCAGTTGGCTGGGATCAAATTCATCCCCTTTCACCCCCAAACCCAGCGCTGTGATCATGGCCTGAATTTCGGCGTTTTTGTAGATCTTGGCGGGATCTGCCTTTTCAATGTTGAGGATCTTGCCGCGCAAGGGCAACACCGCCTGAAACTGCCGATCCCGACCCTGTTTGGCGCTGCCGCCTGCAGAGTCGCCCTCCACCAAATACACCTCAGATTCCGCCGGGTCGCGGCAACTGCAATCGGCCAACTTCCCCGGCAGCGTGGAAGATTCCAGGGCAGATTTGCGCCGCACCAATTCCCTGGCCCGCCGGGCTGCCTCGGCAGCATTGAAGGACTGGATGGCCTTATCGACGATCCCCCTGGCCACGTTGGGGTTGAATTCCAAGTACTCCGTGAGCGCCTCGGAGACGAGGGTTTGCACAATGCCCCGCACCTCGGTGTTGCCCAACTTGGTTTTGGTTTGCCCCTCAAACTCGGGGTTGGGCACCTTGACCGAGACGATGGCCGTCAACCCCTCGCGCACATTTTCTCCGGCCAGGTTGCTGTCGGAGTCTTTCAGCTTGTTGAGCTTGCGGGCTTGACTGTTGATGGTGAGGGTAAGAGAGGTTTTCAAGCCCTCCAGGTGGGTACCCCCTTCGTTGGTGCGGATGTTGTTGGCAAAGCCGATCAAATTGTCGGTGTACACATCCGAGCACCACTGCAGGGCCACTTCCACCTCCACACCATCCCGCTCCCCTCGGATGTAGATGATGTCGGAGTGGATGGGCGTTTTTTCGTGGTTGATGAAGGCCACATATTCCTTGATGCCGCCTGCATATTGATAGGTTTCGCAGTGAGGCGGATCCCGCCGCAGATCGCTAAAGGTAATTTTCAAGCCGGCATTGAGGTAGGCCAATTCGCGAAAGCGGGCCGCCAATACGGCATAGTCAAACTCTCGCTCGGGAAAGATCAGCCCATCCGGCTTGAAGCGCACCTCTGTACCCCGCCGGTTGGATCCCTTGGGTTGGGGTTCAGATTTCAGGGATCCCACCACCGCCCCGCGCTCGAACCGTTGAAAGTAAACCTTGCCCTCTCGCCAAACCGTCACCTCCACCCATTCGGAGAGGGCATTCACCACCGATACGCCCACCCCGTGCAGCCCGCCGGAGACCTTGTAGCCGCCACCGCCAAACTTGCCCCCCGCGTGCAGCACCGTCAGCACCGTAACCAGGGCCGACTGACCGGTTTTGGGGTGGATGTCCACCGGAATGCCACGGCCATTGTCCAAGACAGCTACCGAGCCGTCGGGATGCAGGCTGATCTGAATATCATTGCAATAGCCGGCCAGGGCCTCATCAACGGAGTTGTCCACCACCTCGTACACCAAATGGTGCAACCCCTTCGGCCCAGTGGAGCCAATGTACATGCCAGGGCGTTTGCGCACAGCCTCCAAGCCTTCCAAAACTTGGATCTGCTCTGCACCGTAGTTTTCCGTCATTCCCAACTCCAATCCCGAGGAAGGCTCCCGGCCAAGATCAACAGAAACCCAGAAAAATTGACCTTAAAGGCCAGGAATCAGCTTATCATCAAAAAACTGTCCCCATGATAGCACAAAAGGCTAGAACGGCCACACAGACGCTTCTGAGGGCCAAGTTCAGGATGGGATGCAGGTACGGAAGTCAGGCCGTCTTGCCGAACTCTAACCCAGAAAGCTCTCCACCAGCCCCGGCGGCGGCTGCACGTGAAGCGCGCCTTTTTCCAAGTCCACGACAGGCACCAGGGCTTTCACAAAGGGGATCAACACCTGCCGGTGATCAGGGGTTGTTATCTCCAGAACATCCTGGCCGGCTGCCAAAACCCCCGAAACATGTCCCAGCAGCTCCCCCTGGCGATAGACGGTCAAGCCGATGAGATCGCGGTAGTGGTACTCTTCCGGCTGCAAGGGCAAGCGGTGGGAAGCCGGTACCAGCAGCCTAGCCCCCACCCAGGTCTCAGCCACCGTTCGATTGGGGATCCCTTCCAGTCGCACCAAATAAAGACCCTTAGCCGGGAAAAACTGCCCCTCGATCAAGGGGTGCAGCAGGGGCTCGGGATCCGTATCCCGCTGCAACCAGCGTGGTCCAGGCTCTGTGAAGCGCTCTGGAAAATCCGACCAGCACCTAACCCGCAGCCAGCCCCGCAAGCCGTGGGCCGCCACCACCTGTCCCACCAGCAGCCAATCGGGATCCCGGGCCATCATGGTCGGTCAAACTCAGTCGAGCCGCGGAAAGTCCACTTCGGTTGGGAAAGAAGCCGGGGTACGCAGCTTCTGAGAGGCCGCCGCGCGAGATCCTTCCCCACCCTTGGCCACGTCCACCATGGAGAGCAGCCCTTGCAGGGTGCCAGGGATCGAATTGGGATCCATGAAGATTACCTTGGCGCTGGGACTGCTGCCTACCTTGAAGCCCATGTCGATATAGTTTTGCGCCATCAGGTATTGCAACGCATTGGCTGCCTCTGGATTCTCTTGCAAAGTGGCGGCGATGGTCTTGATGGCTTCAGCCGTGCCCTCAGCCAACAGCAGCCGCTCCCGTTTCTCCGCTTCTGCCCGCAATAGCTGCGCCTTGGCGGCCCCAGCCGCTTGGTTGATGCTGGCCTGCTGCTCCCCTTCTGATTTCAGAATGGCGGCCCGCTTCTCCCGCTCGGCAGCCATCTGCTTTTCCATCGAGTCTTGCACAGTCTTAGAGGGTTGAATGTCCCTGACTTCCACGCGGGTGATCTTGATCCCCCAGGGATCTGTGGCCTCGTCCAGCTCTGTCAAAAGGCGGGCGTTGATCTCGGCGCGGGAGGAAAAGGTTTGATCCAAATCCATGCGGCCAATTTCTGCCCGCAGAGCCGTCAGCACCAGGTTAACCAAAGCCCGCTGCACGTCCTCCACCGCATAGCGGGCCTTGATCATGTCGGTGATGCGCCAATAGACCACCGCATCGGCCATCAAAGAGACGTTGTCGCTGGTGATGCACTGCTGAGGAGGCACGTCCAACACCTTCTCGCGGATGGTTTCCTGGAACACAATCCTATCGATAGGGGGAAGAATAAAGTGCAATCCTGGGGTCAGCTTGCGATGAAACCTGCCCAAACGCTCCACCAATGCCTCATACCCCTGGCTGATGATTTTGACCGAGTTGAACAGGTAGCCGACAAAGATCAGGGCAATGGCCGCTAAGATACCTGGCATAGGGCTTTTCTCCTAAGGGGGAGTTCAGTCCCCATTCTAGACGGTTGCTAGACGGTTGTTGGGACTGCTCCCTTCACTTGGATCACGCCTCAACAGAAATGTGGTGGACTCAGCAGGATAAGCAGTCCTCGGAACATATAGAGTTTCTTAAGATTTTTCAGGCCGCAGCCAACGACCTGAGATCACCCGGCAAAAAGCTCGTGAGGGGATCCCGTCCATGAAACTGAGCAGCAGGAATCTAGAGGTTGGTTTGGGCAAAATCTATGACGTGATTGTGGCCGGAGGGGGAGCAGGGGGGTTGTCGGCGGCAATCTATCTGGCTCGTTATGGATTGAGTTGCCTGGTGGTGGAGAAGGGCAGAGGCCGCTCTTTTTGGATGCAGGATTTGCGCAATTATCTGGGATTGCCTCCGACCACTCCCGGACGAGAGCTGTTGCGACAGGGAACAGAGCACGCCCTCAGTTTAGGGGTAGATTACCTGCGCGGCTTCGTGGAAGATGCCACCGATGAGGGAGACCTCTTTGCAGTCAAGGTCAAGGTGGGAAAAATGAACAGCCTCTACCCCATTTTTCGGAGCAAATATCTGATTGCAGCAACCGGCATTATGGACGAGCTGCCTCAGTTGTCGGATATGCAGAATGTTTACGACTACGCCGGCTATTCACTGCATGTCTGTATGATCTGCGACGGCTATGAAATGCGGGATCAAAAGTCAGTGTTGATCGTCAATTCGGAAGATCGGATCAATACAGCTTTTGTCCTCAACTGGTTTACACCCTATATCTCGGTGTTGACCCACGGCCTCTGCTCGGTCGGCCCCGACATGCGCAAAAAACTGGCGGATCATGGCTACCCCCTCTACGAATCTCCTATTCGCCGCTTTCTTGGAGAAAACCATCAATTGCAGGGTGTGGAGTTGGAAGATGGCACTTACATCGAAGCAACTACCGGCTTGGTGGCGATGGGCGCCAGATACCACAATGCCTATTTGAAAGGGATCCCCGGCTTGAAATGGCAAGGGGAAAACCTGTTGACCGACGAGTGGTGTCGCACTGCCCATCCGCGGCTGTTTGCGCTGGGCGATTTGAAGCAGGGCCTGAACCAGGTGGCGATTGCGGTTGCCGATGGTACCTTAGCTGCCACAGCCATTTGGCGGGACATCCGACGGGCCTCGCCTGCACGTAAATGGGAAGAGCGGCTGCTCTCGCCACCCAGAAGCCCAGCAGGGCCTTCCGGTTAAATTGATGGGCTCTATCGAGCTCAGGTAGCTTCTGTCCTATGATTGGTTGCGAAGGATTAAGCCATTCCATGCACTCTCTGAAAGCGTTGAAAGCGTTGATATTTTGCCTAGCCTTCCTACTGGTTGGACTGATCTACTACTCCACGGTAGGGGCCCAGCCTCTTTTTGAGCTGAACCTGACGGCCACCTCGGAATACAACCTCATTCTTCCCATTGAAAGCATTCGGGTGGTGCGCGGCGCCAATCCCCAAGATTTGCTCATTTATTTATCAGCTCCTTCTGCAGCCTGGATCCATCAAGAAGAGGTGAACGGGCATTATGTGATCGACATCCCCTACGGAGTCATTACCCGTACAACAACCGTCGAGATTGCCTCGGATCTGCCCTATCAACTGAGCTGGGGCAACCAAAATGAGCAGACGGGGCGACTGTTGATTACCCCTGCTCCCCCTCGTGTGGAGGTGTTTCTGCAGCATAGCTGGATCCCGGATCCCGACTTTCTCGATCCGGCGGAAAACAGCCAACCTTTGCAACTGCCCTTGGAAGAAATGCTGGGGCCTTTACTGGAGGTGCCGCCTCGTTCTGCCTTTCTGACCATTGACGATGGCCCCTGGCCTCAGTCTACCCCCCGACTTTTACAGGTTTTGGATGATCTTCAGATCCCGGCCACTTTCTTTGTTATTGGCACCCACGTTTCCCGATTTCCTGAATTGGCTCAATTGATCCAGGCCCATCACCACACCATAGCCAATCACACTTTTACCCACGATTATCAACGTCTCTACGGAAGCAACGAGCTGTTTTATGCTGAGGTGGATCAGACAACCCAACTGCTCAAAACGCTGAACTTGGATCCCCAACTGGTTGTTCGCCCACCGGGAGGTTTTCGCCTAGACTCTGCTTTGCGCCATTCTTTAGAGCAGGCAGGGTATCGCGTTCTTTACTGGAACATGAGCGCAGAAGATGCCTACGCCAGCCAAAGTGCAGCCCAACTTTTGGAGCGCATTCGAGCCCAGTTGCCGGCGATCCAGGCTTCCGATCAGCCCCTGGTTTTGCTGCTGCACGATCGCTGGCCCCACACTGCAGAGGCCCTGCCGGATATCGTCGCCGCCATTGAAGGGGCGGGCTATCGCTTTTTGCCCTGGCCGGCCATCAGGGATCCCGTTTGAAGGGCTGGCAACAGGTTTTCTGGCTTGAGGACTCCGACCCGCCTTTGCCGGCTGGGGATGTTCAAAGAAGGGCTGCATCTCGCTCAGCTCAGCAGCGTTGCCCAGAGATAACGGAGGCCTGTGCCTTGACAAGCTTTTCCCCAAGTAGCACATTGAAAGTTTACAGGACTTGGCTGCGGGCCGAGGAAGATGAGCGAGAGGACATTATTCGATAAGGTGTGGGATGCCCATACGGTGCGGATTTTGCCCTCTGGGCAGACGCAGTTGTTCATCGGCCTGCACCTAATTCACGAGGTGACCAGCCCGCAGGCTTTTGCCATGCTGCGGGAGCGCCATCTGCCGGTTCTGTTTCCCGAGCGGACGGTGGCCACCGTGGATCACATCATTCCCACCGACAACCGGGCACGGCCTTTTGCGGATCCCTTGGCAGAGGAGATGATCCAGGAATTGGAGCGCAATTGCCGGCAATACGGCATCCGTTTCTACAACAGTGGCTCCGGTCGGCAGGGGATCGTGCATGTGATTGCCCCGGAGCAGGGGTTAACTCTGCCGGGGATGACCATTGCCTGTGGGGACAGCCACACCTCTACCCACGGGGCCTTTGGGGCCATTGCCTTTGGGATCGGCACCAGCCAGGTGCGAGACGTATTGGCCACCCAAACTTTGGCTTTGTCCAAGCTCAAGGTGCGCCGCATTGAGATCCACGGCAAGTTGGGGCCGGGAGTTTACGCTAAGGATGTAATTCTGCACATCATCCGCAAGCTGGGGGTCAAAGGCGGGGTGGGCTACGCCTACGAGTATGGGGGCAGCGCCATTGAAGCCATGAGCATGGAAGAGCGCATGACCCTCTGCAACATGTCCATCGAGGGAGGGGCCCGCTGCGGCTACGTCAACCCCGATGGGGTGACCTTTGAGTATTTGCGGGGGCGAGAGTTTGCCCCCCAGGGATCCGATTGGGAAGAGGCGGTAGCCTGGTGGAAAAGTCTGGCCAGCGACGGCAATGCCCGCTACGACGACGTGGTGGTATTCCAAGCCGCAGACATTGCGCCGACGGTTACTTGGGGGATCACCCCCGGCCAAGGGATTGGGGTGGATGAGCGGATCCCTGCCCCAGAAGATCTGCCGGAAAGCGAGCGGGAACTGGCCAAAGAGGCCTATGCCTACATGGACTTGCAGCCGGGGGATCCCATTGTAGGGACACCGGTGGATGTCTGCTTCATCGGCAGTTGCACCAATGGCCGCTTGAGCGACCTGCGGGAGGCAGCCAAGATTGCCAAGGGGCGGCGGGTGGCCCCAGGGGTGAAGGCGTTTGTGGTGCCCGGCTCAGAACGGGTAAAGCAGGAAGCAGAACAGGAGGGCTTGCGGGAGATCTTCGAGGCGGCAGGGTTTGAGTGGCGGGATCCCGGTTGCTCCATGTGTTTGGCGATGAACCCGGATCGGCTGGTGGGGCGCCAGATCAGCGCCTCTTCTTCCAACCGCAACTTCAAGGGCCGCCAGGGATCCCCCAGCGGGCGCACCCTGCTCATGAGCCCGGCCATGGTGGCAGCGGCGGCAGTCAGCGGCAAGGTGGTGGATGTGCGGACACTGCTTTAACCAACCGTCTCTCAGGCATAGCGGGGACTGGATTTGAACCAGTGACCTTCGGGTTATGAGCCCGACGAGCTACCAGGCTGCTCTACCCCGCGGCGCTTTTCTAGCCTAGCTTGTCCTCCGGCTAACCGGCAAGCCTACACCTTGGGTTTCGCCGGGCATTCTCTTCGGGGATCCCCGTCGCACCTGGATGAGCTGGGCGGTGATGCTGATGGCAATCTCGGCGGGGGTTTCGGCGTGGATCTCCAGGCCAATGGGGGCAAAGAGCCGACTAAAGGCGGTCTCCGGGATCCCTTCCTGGGCCAGGGTTCGCAGTACGGTTTGTACCCGCTTGCGGCTGCCGATCATCCCCAGGTAGTGGGGGGTCAGGCCGGAGTGGTAGATGGCCCGCAGGATTTGGCAATCGAGGCTGTAGCTGCGGGTCACAAGAGCGATGTAGAGCTGCGGGATCCTGTGCAGATGGGGGATAAGTTGGGCAAAGGGTTCTGAGCACAGCCGCTCGGCAACGGGAAAGCGCTGAGGGGTTACCCAGTCCGGGCGATCGTCCTGAACCCAAATGCGAAAGCCGGCCAAATGGGCGATCTGGGCCAGGGACAGGCCGCAGTGGCCCGCTCCGACGATCAGCAGGGTGGGGGAAGGGAGGAGGGGCTCGACCCAGGATCCCGCGAGGAGCTGTGGGTGGGATGGCAGGGGGGCAAAGTGCTCCGCACCGCTGTCGCTAAGGCTGAGGTAGGGGAACCCCTGAGGATGGAGGGGAGTGATCAGCCAAGCCCTTGGCCCTTGGGTCAGAGCCTGGAGGATCTGGGCCGCCAATGTTTGGGCAGGGGATCCCTGCCATCGCTGTAGCCAAATGTGCATCCGTCCCCCGCAAACGCCCAAGGGAGGGCTGTTGAGGTCAAGGGAAACTTGCATCCCACAGCCGGCGAGGACTCCCCATCGCCATCGCCAACGGGAACAGCGGTCTGCAAAAGGGTTTGCGCTCGGGCAATGACTTCCGCTTCGGCAGCCCCACCGCCAACAGTGCCCAACAGGGTGCCATCGGATCCCACGGCCAGTTTTGCCCCCGCCTGGCGAGGCACAGATCCCTGGGTGCGGACCACCGTGGCCACCACCAGCGGCCCGCGGGAGAGCATGACTCTAGTCAATAATAAGCTCAACTATACTGAAAATAATATATAATATGTTCAGTACGGATTACTACCAGTTGATCTTTCTGTTTACTTTCGAGTCTGCCAACATGGTAGCCAAAGCAAAGCAGAAAATTGGTAGTAAGACGACACGGAAACTGCGCTTTGGGTATTCTACTCAAAGCTTTGCGGGATACCGCCATTCTGTTTGGAAACAAGCAGAATGCTATCGCTGCATAGTTGAACAGTGATGTTCAGCAGTGTTCAGCGTAAATGTATCAGCATGTCTGCCAACTGTCGGTAAAAGGTCTCGTCCACCTCAGCCTCGGTTATGCCTACGGCACCCTAGCGGGAACGGTCAGGGACTCAATGATCAAGAAAGCCCCTCTAGGATGGCCTGATGGAAGGCAACCCGGAAAGCCTGGAACCCGTTCTCCCGCCGACCGTGGTAGACGGCGTTGGTGAGCAGCGTCACCACCAGCTCCCGCTCTGGATCGATCCACAGGGAGGTTCCGGTGAAGCCGGTGTGGCCGAAGGCGCTGGGGCTGAACGGGGAGCTGCTGGCCAAGGGATCCGGGGAGCGCAAGGCAAACCCCAAACCCCGGCGCTCGTGACAGCGGTGGGCATCCCCTTGCCGAGGCAACTGCTCGCGGGTCATTTCCCTCACCGTTTGGGGCTGCAACAGGGATCCCGTCAAAAAACTCTCTCCGAAAGCGGCTACTTCCTCTGCCGTGGCGAATAGTCCGGCATGGCCGGCGATCCCGCCCAGGCGGGCGGCATTTTCGTCGTGAACCTGCCCCTGTAGGCGGCGCTTTCGCCAAGGACACAGCTCGGTGGGGGCACAAGAGACAGAGACAGGGGGTGGGTCGAAAGGATCCCCCGGATAAAACTGAGTTTGGCTCAGGCCCAGAGGCTGCAAGATCCGGGCGTACAAGATCTGATCCAGACGGGTTCCGCTCAGACGTTCCAAAGCCAGCCCCAGCAGGATCAATCCAAGATCGCTGTAGACTGTGCGGGATCCCGGCCTGTAGGCCAAAAAGGTGTGCAGGGCCATGTGCCGGGCAGATTCGGCATCGGGCTGTCGAAAAAGGGGTCGCCAGGCGGGCAAACCGGCGGTGTGGGCCAGCAACTGCCGCACCGTCACCTGTTCTGCTGCAATAAGCTGGCCCAAGGACTCCGGCTCCGCAGCTATCCATTCCCCTGGTTGCAGAGGATCTTCATAGGGGGCAATGGGGCGGGATCCCTGAAACTCCGGCAACAGGAGACTCACCGGTTGATCCAGCAGCAACGCTCCGGCTTCCACCAGGGCCATGCAGGCGGTGGCGGTGTACAGCTTGGTCAGCGAGGCCAGGTCAAAACGGGTGGCCGAGGTTGTCGGTTGGCGCCGGGTCTCAGGGTCGAGATGGCCTGCCGCCCTTGAGTAGATACACCTTCCCTTGTGGCGGATGACCACCTGGGCAGCGGGGAAAAGGTGGGGAATGGCGGAGTTGAGCAGCCCCTCCAGCAAGGTCGGATCCCAGCCCATCTGCTTCTCCTCCTGGCTTGGGGATCCCCAGTTCAGCCAACAACTTGTAACAGCATTTACAAAAGCCTACCGCTTCCCCGGCTAGGATGCCAGCACGGCTGGTTACATCATCACATCAAATCAAGGGATCCCAGGTGCGGCTGGAGTTGTTGCAAGCTTTTTTGAACGTGGTGGAAACAGGTAGCTTTTTGGCCGCTGCTCGCCTCAGCGGTCTGACCCAATCGGCTATTAGCCGCCAGATCCAGGCCCTGGAAGAAGCAGTGGGCGCTCCGCTGTTGCATCGCAAAAGCCCGGTGGCCCTAACTGTGGCCGGGGAACGGCTTTTGCCCCATGCCCGTCGCATCTGTCAAGAATGGCAGCGGGCTCAGGAAAGCATTCGAGAATGGCTGCAGGGCCAGCAAACTGAGCTCTGCATTGCCGGGATCCATTCTCTGATTGCCCATCAACTGCCGCCGGTGCTGCAACAGTTTTGCCGGGAGTACCCAGAGGTGCAGTTGCGGGTTACCGCTCTGGGCAGCGACCGCGCCTTGAAGGTGCTCAGGGATGGGCTGGTGGACGTGGCCCTGGTAATGGAGAATCCCCTGATGACCCGGGGGGCAGAACTGGTGGTGGAGCCACTGTACTCGGAGCCAATTCAAGTATTGATGCCCGCCACCCATCCCCTCAGCCGCTACGAGCGGATCCCCTGGAAGGTGCTGGCGGAGTATCCCCAGGCTGTGTTCAAAGATGGCTATGCCATGCGCTCCTTGGTGGGATCCCATCTGGCCCGACAGGGGCTTCCCCTGAAAGCAGCCCTGGAACTGAACACCTTGGATGCCTTTCGGGGGGTGGTGCGACAGGGGCAGTTGATTGCCCTCCTGCCGGAGTCGGCCCTGGTGGACTGCTGCGCCGATCCGGATTTGCAGGTGCGGCCCACCGAGCCCCCTCTCTTGAGACGACAGGTGGTTATGGTCACCACCAGCGATCGCTATCGGATCCCTCCCATTCGCCGGTTTTTGCAGTTGGCCGCCCAGCTGATTAGGCAGTCTGGTAATGCTGAGCCTGCTTCCGGCGCAGATCCCCATTGCCCCTCTGCTGGGCTGTTGTCGGTTTTGTAGAGACCTTTTGTAGAAATTTCTGGTCAAATACCCATATCGGTAGTTTCAAGTGTTCCGCCCTTATCTCCCCCTATCCTGAGTAGCCCAGCGCTCCCGACCGCCGATGCTATGAGCCAAGAGTTTCGCGAGCTGTTGAAAAAAATCGGCAGCGGCACCCACACCCACCAGGATCTCAGCCGGGCAGAGGCCGCCAGCGCTGCTCGAATGCTCCTGCGGGGGGAAGCCACTCCCGCCCAGATCGGGGCTTTTTTAATTGCCCACCGCATCAAGCGCCCCACTGCCGAGGAGCTGGCCGGTATGTTGGATGCCTATGCAGAGTACGGCCCTCTTCTGCCCCGGCAGGATCTGCCTCATCCCTTGATCATCTTTGGCCATCCCTACGATGGCCGCTCGCGGACTGCGCCGCTGGGGGTGCTGGTGGCTTTGCTGCTGGCAGCGGCAGGGTCAGCCGTTTTGCTGCATGGCTCTGGCTTCTGTCCCACCAAGTATGGGCTGCCCTTGGAAGCGGTGTGGCGGAGCTTGGGGGTGGATTGGCGAGGGCTATCCCTGGAGCGGGTGGGGCAACTGCTGGAACAAACCGGGCTGGGATTTTTGTATTTGCCCACCTGTTTTCCCCAGGCTCAGGCTCTGATGGACTACCGGGATCAAATCGGCAAGCGCCCCCCCTTGGCCACCTTGGAACTGGTCTGGACGCCCTACCAAGGCCCCTTTCACCTGGTGGCCGGCTATGTGCATCCTCCCACCGAGGCCACGATGCTGGAGCTGTTTGCCCTGCGGGAGATTCGGCAATTCACCACCGTCAAAGGTTTGGAAGGCAGTTGCGACCTGCCGCGGGAACGGGCGGCCATTCTCAACCAGGGCGGGAAACGGCTGCTCTTGAAGGCTCGCGATTGTCACTTGGCAGGCCCGGAGATTCCCTTCTCCGGCGAGAAAGAGCTGCTCCAACAGATGCAGCAGGTGCTCAGCGGGGATCCCTGTGAACTCACCCCAGCCGCTCTCTGGAATGGGGGTAGCTATCTGTGGCTCCTCGGGCTTGCTCCATCCTTGCCAGAAGGGATCCAACAGGCGGAAGACCTACTTCGCTCCGGACGGGTGATGGAGAAGCTGAAACAACTGATCCGGGTGATCGACCTCTCCTAGGGCTGGGATCCCCTGTTTCGATGACTAGAGTCAAGCTCTCCAGCCCAGGAAAGAAAGCCCCCCGGCCAGCTCCAGGGGGCAAGAAGGGAAAGGTTGGATCCTTCAGGGCAACAACTCTTCGATGGCCTCTTCTTTGGTGTTGGTGCGGCGGGAGAGGGTGCGGCGGTCGAAAGTCATGTGGATCTCCCGGTTTTGCTCGCCATCGGCAGCCACGGCGAAGATGGGGAAGTCGATGTTGCCGTCTGGGAAGGCCATGTGGAAGCGGAAGGTGCCATCGGGGTTGAGCTGGATCTTCCGCCCGCCAATGGTGACGGTGGCATCCGGCTCTGTGGCCCCATAGACAATCAGCTCGGCATCGGCCACCAGCCAGAACTTGCGAGAGCGCTGCGGCAGCACTTCGGAAGCCCCCGAGAACAGGCCCAAGCCGGATCCCGAAGCCATCCAAGGAGCAGCAGGCACTTCGGCCATGGCCATCCCCATCATGCCCACACCCGAGGGGATGATAAACGAGCTGATGGCCTGCCCGGGCACCAATTGGCGGCTGCCCATCTGGTGGCTGCCAAACAGGGATCCCGCCACCCGCATCGCCTCAAAGCCACCCACCATTTCCAGGAAGGGATCGACCGTGGCACCCTGCTGCGGCTCATCGCCTTTGTAGTCCACCACGCCCATGCCGGTGGCGCTGCGCTTGTAGGGCTCGCTGAGCTGGTAGAGGGTGCGGCCCTGCAGAGCCATGTCGAAGGGCACTGTCAGGAAGTGCTCTTCAAACCAGTCGGAGGGAAAGACTGGCGGCACCATCACCGCCGCCGAGCGGGCCAACATCAGCCAGCGGCCATCTGCCGTCCGGTAGCCAATTTCCACAATGTAGGAACGATCGCTCACCGGGATCGGCAAATACCACTCCCGCGCCAACTCATCACAGGGGTACTCCTGCATGCTGTGGGCCGGCTGGTAGCTGAAATCGATATCCGTCACATCGTAGAGGCGCAGCGCCAACTGTTGGCCGCCCTCGCGGCGCTTGCTTTCTTTAGCCTCGTTGGGCACATCCCAATAGGCGTAGGCCCACTGGGGATCCCGCGGCAGCAAAACGATGCGGCTTTCCCCATAGCCCTCCGGCAGATCCCCCAGCCCTTTGTCCACATCGGCCAGATCCGTCTTGCCGGCAACCTCTTGACCCCTAAACTTCGTTTGGGTGACCGATTCTTGCCCCTTGGGCTCCGGCATGGCATCGACAGGGCGGCCAGCTTTGACTTGGGCCTCTCGAATGGCCTCAATCAGCTGGTCTTTGGTCATGCGGCTGTACTTGGGGATCTGATAGCGGGCAGCTTCTTCCCGCAACTGCCGGATGGTCATTTCTTCCAACGGGATCCGCTCTTGTGGCATGGTCGGGGTCTCCTGTCTTCGACAAATCGGGCTTCGTGCAATGCTCCAGCTTTTGTCCTAGGGGCCGATCCCAGCTTGTGGTTCTGAGGACAACCTTGAACCTGCTGATGTATCGGCTTGCCTCGGGCTCTCCAGCCGCTGATGACCACAGGTGGGGATCAACGGGGATCATCAAGAATGATGAACCCATGTTTGCGTATTTTTGCCTGTCGGTCAAGACCCTGGGGATCGCTGGGGATCAATCTCTTGTTCTCCGACCCACCTTTAGGGAGAGGCCAGGAGCCCCAGCTGCTCTCAAGCCAAGGGGAAGACTGCGCGGAATCCCCTGCCGAACCGGCCCTGCCTGGGTAGCATGGGGGAGGATGAGCGGTTGCCGAGCGGGCCGCAGGTTTTGAGGCCAAGAGGTGTGGGCATGAGGTGGTGGAAGTATAGGATTCAAGGCATACGGATCCAAGTGAGCTGGGCAGCACTGGGGATCCTGCTGGCGGGGCCGGTCTTGCCGGTGGAAGCTGTGGATGCCCAAACGCTGTTTCCTCCCCTTTACCGCTTGCAAGGGGGATCCCCTACCCTGCCCGCTTCTGAAGCAACGCCCTGGCGTCCAGTAACCCAGGATTCTGTTCCGCTCCCACAAACAGATCAAGCCGATCCAAAAGTCCAGCCGGCCCAACCCGGCCATGGAGAAGTGGCAGAAGGCCCGGTTTTCGATCTGGATCTGTTGCGGCAGTTCGGCACCAGCCCTGGCGGCAGTGGCTCTGGATCCCGGCAGGGGGAAGTGATCGGGCCGGGCAGCGGCCAGAGTGGGGTGCGCGGAGCCAGTCCTGGCTCAGGGGTGGGCACAGGCCAAGGGCCAGGGGGCGGAACGGGTCTGGAGGCGGGATCCCAGCGGCGGGAACCGCAAGTGACAGGGTTGATTGTGGATGCACGAGGCTTGGATTTCTTGCCTAGCCAGTCAATGCGCTTGTTTGATCCCGATGGCAATCAAGTCTATACCCCCGTTACTCTTGGCCAAGACCTCAACGCGGCCTTTGTGGGCAGCGAGGGCACAGCTGCCTATGCCACCTCGGAAGAGCAGGCCCGCTCACTGGTGAACCGCATCGGGGAACGGCCTCACCGCATTCGTGCCATCCGCACCCTGGGCTACGACCTGGTGATTTCCGCCGAAGATGCTTTTAGTCTGCGCCAGATGAATGCGACAGATGGCTTTCTGGATCGCTTTGCTGTGGTGGTCATCTGGGATGGCAGCCAAGCCAGTCTCCCCTGAGGCCCAGGGATCCCAGCATGGCCATCAAAGCACAGGACAGAGGAATGCTAGCCTAGCAAAAGTGCTCTGTCTGCACCGCCCCTGGCGGGGTTGTTGCTGTGCCTGCGGCACCCTATGTTGCCACGCAACGCTTACGCGAACAGGAACCGCAACGCTGTCGCGACGAGGCCGCAAACGCTATCTTCCCCTAGCCCTATGCAACGGTTTGCCAACCAACCTCTGCGGGAACATCCCCACCTGGCGGTGTTTTCCTCCAGCAAGGTGGGCAATTTTGTGGTTACCATCCCGCTGTTGCGGGGCCTCAAGGAAAAATACCCCGGCTGTGTGCTGGATTTTTTTGGCAGCGAGATTACCCGCGACTTTGAGCTCCACTGCCCCTACATCGACTTCAGCTTTCCTCTCTACAGCCGTCGTCCCGATTACCTCGAGGCCCTGACCGCTGCTGTGCGAGAACGGGTGACCCAGGCCGGCCCCTACGACTTGGCCATCAATTGCGACGAGTTTAGCGAGCTCAACCTGGTGGCGGTAACGGCCCTGCGCCCCCAGTACATTGCCGGGGCCGGCTTGACTCTGGATTTTCGCCGCAAGTTGGACCCCGGCTCCGACCCGGTACAGCGCATGCTCCAGGATGACGACTGGAACGGCCTGGAGTTTCTGCAGCGCTACAAAGGGATCCTCACCAGCAACTACATCGCCGAAATCTTCTGTCGCCTGGCGTACGTGGAGACGGATTTTTTCCGCCTGGAGCTGCCCAGCCGGGATCCCGGTTTTCCGGTGCCAGAGGTCTTGGTGCACATCACCACTACCCGCCGCGCCAAGATGTGGCCTCTGGAGTACTGGCGGCAGGTGATCCAGTGGTGCCAAGGCCAGGGCCTGCAGGTGGGGCTAATCGGCAGCGCGCCAGAGCTGCAGCGATCCCTCTACCACGGCGGCAGCAGCGAAGACGAACTGCTGGCGCAAACGGGAATGGTTGACCTGCGGGGCAAAACCAGCCTCATGGAGCTGGCGGGGGCCCTGAAGCGGGCGCGGGTGTGTATCTCCGTGGATGCGGGGCCGATGCACATCGCGGCGGCAGTGGGCTGTCCCACCATTGCCCTGTTTGGCAACGATGCCGATGGGGATGGGGCCAGCCCGGTGCGACTGTGGGCTCCTCGTCTGCCCCACGTCTATCTCACCCAAACCGCCTACAAGTGCCGGGTCTGCGCAGAGAACAAGTTCAAAAACGAAACCTGCCTGGTGGAGGGTCATCCCTGTATGGCCCATCTCAAGCCGGAAACGGTCATCGGCTACTTGAAAGAGATTCTCAAGCAAACCTAGAGGTTCCACGCCCTCACCCCCAGCCCCTCTCCCAAAGAGAGAGGGGAGCTATGGAGCGACGGGGTGAGTTGTTTCATGGCTACTTGAAATGGCCATGTCTTGGGATCCCCATCTTTTTCCCCCTGGGAATCAGGGGGGCCGGTGGGCAGCAAGGAGTGCCCAGGGGCGCAGTTCGGATCCCTGGAAGTCCGTTTAAGCTGAGAGTTCAAGGCTGAAAACTTAGTGCCTAAACCATTTGGGTGTGAGCTGTGACTTTGGAGATGTGGTATCGCCACCAGCTGAGCCGCTTTGCAGAGTGGGGAAAAATAAGGCTCTGGCAAGGAGTTGCCCTGAAGCTGCTGGCCACTGCTTGCTTTGCCTGTTTAGGCGCGATCATCCGGCTCAACACTCCCGCCCTTCACCCCTTTCAGATTGTGTTTTTGCGCAACCTATTCGGGTTTCTCGCCCTGTCGCCGCTGGTGTTGCGGGCTGGGATCCAGTCTCTGCACACCGCCAAGATGGAGTTTTACCTCCTGCGCTCGGCGATCAGCACGGTGGGGATGTTGCTCTCCTTTTGGGCAGCCAGCCTGTTGCCTCTGGCAGAAGCTACGGCGCTGAGCTTTGTTCAACTTTTGTTTGCCGGCACGATGGCGGTATGGGTGTTGGGCGAGCAGATGCGCTCGTCCCGCTGGCTGGGATTGGGCCTGGGGTTTGCCGGGGCTTTGGTGATGTTGAGGCCAGGCTTCCGAGAGTTTTCTCTGGGAACAGGGCTGGCCTTGGGGGCGGCAGCACTCTTTGCCTGGGTGACCATCGTGCTCAAGATCCTCTCCCGCACCGAGTCCAGCCTCACGATTACGGCCTACATGGGCCTGCTGCAGACCCCCCTTTCCTTTCTGGCTGCCGTCTGGGTTTGGACCTGGCCTTCTCCTGAGCAGTGGCTGTGGATGGTGGCCATGGGGCTACTGGGCAGCATTGGCCAGGTGGCCCTCGCCCAGGCCTACAAGCTGGCTGAGGTGACGATGCTGCTGCCTCTGGATTTCTCCCGTCTGCTCTGGGCCAGCCTAATCGGGTTTTGGGTGTTTGCCGAGATCCCGGATGGGTGGACTTGGATGGGCGGAGCCTTGATCTTGGTGGGCGCCACCTCTGGAGCCTACGGCGAAGCCCGCCTGCCCACAATGCCGACCCAGGCCCGTACCGGCGGAGTTGGATAGCAGACAGATATCCTCTGCCAGGACTTACAGCCGAGGGAGAACAGGGCTGGAGCTGGTCAGGTCTGTGGTGGTAAGGGCCACCAACAGGGCTTCTGGACTGACGGGGAAGGGCAGGTGGTGGATGTCGGATCCTGGCTGGCAGGCCACTTGGGCAGCATGCAGCAGGTCGGCGGATCCCAAGTGACCTAGCTTGAGATCCCGCAAGTTGAGGGGCAGCCCCACCTGGCGGTAGAACTCCAGCAACTGGGTACGTGCTGCCAGCGCCAACTGGTTTCCTTGCAAGATCTCCTCCAGGCGCAATTGCACCAGGATACCGAAGGCTACTTTTTCTCCGTGCAGAGTGGCCCGATGCCCCAGCAAATGGGTTAGCCCGTTGTGGACAGCGTGGGCAGCCACCGTCCGACATTTGGCCCCACCCATGCCGCCGACGATCCCTGCCAGGCAGATGCAGGCATCCACCACCTGCTTCCAAGCGGTTCCGCCCGGCTCCCTCAAGGCCGCCGCCGATTGCTGGAGGAGCAAATCCCGCAGGACGCGGGCCTGCTGCACTGCCCCAATCACCAGGGCATCTTCCGATGCGCCGCTGCTGACAGAAGACTCGTACCACTTGGCCAAGGCATCTCCGATCCCAGCCACTAGGGTGCGCGCTGGAGCTTGCAGAATCAGCTCATAGTCCAGGATCAGGGCAGCAGGGGCGCGATCCAGGCTCACATCCTGCTGAAAAGCGCCGCTGTCGGAGTAGATATTGGATAGGGCACTCCAGGCGGCACAGGTGGCAGCAGAGGTGGGCACGGTAACCACCGGGATCCCCAATCTGTGGGCCACCAGCTTGGCCGTATCCAGAGCCTTGCCCCCGCCTACCCCCAAGATGCCGGTTGTGGACTCCGCCATGGCTAGCGCCTGCAAACGCGCCAGCTCCGACTCGCTGCAGTCTACCCCGTAGGTAGTCCAGTGAACTTGGAGGGCGGGATCCCGGACGAAATTGCGCTCCAGGGGGGCCTCAACTACAGCCAAGGAGCGTTCCCCCCCGATCACCAGCACACGGGATCCCAGTACCGCAAGGGGCACAGCTTCCAGAATGCCGCTGCCGCGGTACAGCCGACCTGGGGCCGGAATGGCAAGATCCAATTTGTAAGGAGAGGCGCTTAGCATTGCAAGAAAGGGCGAGAAAAAGGACTCCGTCCCGCTATCGCGGTAGCTCAGTGTCCGTGAATACAGATAACGATTCTAGCCGCAAAAAGGGCTGCGCACCGCTGGCGCGAATGCAGATGGCTCACCTAAGGTCTGGCTATAGTTGTTGAAGCTGGTCATCCCCTCAACTCTTCAGCCTCTAAGGCCTCCGGATCGCTGACAGTTCTCAGCAAGGGATCCCACCATGAACCCCACAACTCAACATCAGCTCATGCTTAAAATTGTGGCCGGCTCTGCTTGGGCCGATGGGCATTTGGAACCCCAGGAATTGGCCTACTTGGGATCCCTGCTGCGCCGCTATGGTTTGGAGCACGATACCGAGCTGCGAGAAGTAAACTACCCGACCCTGACCTTCGCAGTACAGGGCGAGCTTTCGGTAGCCCTGCAGTTGGCAAGCCAACCACGAGCCTCTGGGGTGGTTTACAGCACCCCCAATCGACCGTTACCAGTGCCTTAAACAACCGTTTCTGGTGTCCGCAGTACAATTATAACCATGGAGGCGGACTTTCCTCTCGACACCGACCCTACGGGTACAGTGCGGGGCTCCTGCGATTTCTAGCTGATCCAAGAGCCTATCCCGATGGAGCAAACCGAGCGCTGGATGGCCGATTATCTTGCCCAGGCTAGCGAAACCGAGCGTATGCAACTTTTGGGAGCAATCGGCAACCTGATGATCGCGGACGACACGGTCTCTCCAGAAGAGCACACCCTCTTGGATGACTACTACACCCTCATGGCCGGGATCCCGGCTCGTCCAGAAGCTGCACCTAACCTGGTGAAGGGCGTTGGGCAATTTTTCCGGCGCGTGGCCAAGGCTGTGGGGGGCAGGTGAGCGGGAAATCTGCGCTCTGGGCTTCAAGGATCCATGCTTTTGGAGAGCTCCTTCCCTTGCTGCTCCGCACCGCTGGCGCGAGAGTGCATCAGTCTGTGCAGTTGCTCCCCAATAATCTGGATGCCGCTGACAATGCGCTCTTCCGGTTGGTAGCTAAAGGCGAGGCGCAGGGCGTGCTCCCCTTGGCCATCGGCAAAGCAGTGGGTGCCCGGCAGGAAGGTGACCCCCAGGGCGCGAGTAGCCTGCAACAAGGTGCTGGCGCTTAGGGAAGGGGGCAGCTCACACCAGACGAAAAATCCACCCCCAGGGGCCTCCACCTTGACTTCGGGCGGAAAATATTGAGCGATGGCCTCCAGCATCACCTGGCACTTTTCTCGGTAGCGACGGGTGAGGAGTTGAATGTGGCTTTGCAGACGGCCCTCCCCGCAATAGCGGGCCACCACCCGGCCCAAAAAGGGCCCCAGGGATCCCTCGCTGCGAAACATCTCCAGGCGGCGGATGATCTCAGGGTGACCACAGGCCCAACCCACCCGCACCCCCGGCACCACAATCTTGGAGAAGGTGCCCACATGAAGAACCCAGCCTTCCCGATCCAGCGCAGCCAAACTGGGCAAGGGATCCCCGGCAAAGCGCAGGTCGTAGTAGGCCTCGTCCTCCACCACCACCACACCGTACTCAGCTGCCAACTGCACCAATTTCTGCCGCCGTGGCCCAGAGAGGGTGCAGCCTTTGGGGTTTTGGAAGGTGGGAATGGTATAGACAAATCGGGGGCGGATCCCTTGGCGAGCCAGATCGCGCAGCACCTCTTCCAAGCGATCCACCACCATGCCCTCCCCATCCACCGGAATCGAGATCAGACGCGCTCCTGCCGCCGCAAAACGGCTGACAGCCCCCATGAAGGTGGGCCCTTCCACAATGACTACATCCCCCGGCTCCACGAAGACCTGAGGCAACAGGCCGAGGATCTGCCCAGAGCCATAGCCGATCAGTAGGTTTTCCGGCTGGGCCTCTACCCCTCTATCCCGCATCAACTGCAGCACCACGTTGATCAGCCCGGCAAACGTGCCGCCGTAATTGAGGGCATTGTCCCCATCCTCTGCCAACACCTCCGCCGTGGCCCGCGCCAAGTCGGCCTTGGGAAACAGGCGCGGATCCGCCAGCCCAAAAGTAAAACTGGTAACCACCGGTGCTGCACCTGGGATCTCCGCCCCGAAAGGAGAAGGGATCACAGCCTGAGCCCGTTGGGCAAAAAGGGTTTGCAACAAGGGCCGCGAAGTGCTACGCGGTGCCGATGCGGACGAGGTCTGGGTCATGGCAAGCAAGAGAAAGAATACCTTAGGCCAATGCCTGCCACGATAGCAAGAAAGAACTGCCCAAGAGCAGGGATCCCAAAACCCGCCGCCAGCTCCGGTAGGGGATCTCTGCTAAGACACCACCGGCGCTCAGGCACAGGAAGGGGAGCACCACCAAACCCCAGCGAGCACTTTGCTGTAGGGTGTTCACTTGGGGATCCCAAAACACTGCTGCCAGCACTCCCACCCAGAGGACATGGCCCAAGCCGGCCAAGCTGAGCAGGGCTTGTTGCCGTTCCGCCCAAGGCCAGCCCAACCGCACCAAGCTCAACCCCAAGGGCAGCATCAAAGTAGCCAAAACGGCCAAGCCACCTTGGGAGCTGAGAGGATGGGGAATCACCTCAGCAGAGGTAGCCGGCAAATTAAACCGTCCCAGCCAGGAAAGCCCCATCACCAGCAGCAGCAAAAGCAGTCCTGATATTCCGAGCCGCTGACGCGAACGCAACGGTTGCCGTGGCCACTGCTGGCTCGTCCACAGCCCCGCCCAGAGCAGAGCCAAGGGCCAAACCTTATAAGACAGGGC
Organism: Synechococcus sp. W55.2; assembly: GCF_047461635.1. NCBI lineage: Bacteria > Bacillati > Cyanobacteriota > Cyanophyceae > Synechococcales > Synechococcaceae > Synechococcus > Synechococcus sp. W55.2. The sequence goes on from NZ_JANSHM010000008.1 coordinate 54,197, forward strand.
ACAAGCTAAGGCCAGACCCCACCAGCGCAAGGTGGATCCCGGCCCAACACCACAACTGCAAAGCAAAACCAGGCTGCCCAAAATCTCGCTGCCTGGCTCCAACCCTTGGGTCAACACCCAGGGGCTGAGTCCCCATAGACCGGCACTCCAGAAGTTGCCCCAGCTCCAGCACAACAGCAGAATGGCCAAGCAGGCCATAGCTGAGAAGATGTGCAGGATCCCTTCAGCCGAGATCCCGGTTCCCTGAGCCAGCCAGGGCAGTAGCCTGTCGGCAAAAGCGCTCCGCACCACTGACGCGAACGAGTGGTAGAGAGGCAGTTCCGGTTGGACAAAAGTCAGGGATCCCTCAGAACTGCTCACCGGCAAAACGCGCCACCACTGCAGAGGAGCCGGTTGCCCCCAAGAGCGGAGTCGCTGCCCCAAAAGAAGGCCCATCCCTCCCCATAGCAGCCAGTGGCCCATGAAACCAAAACCAACCAAACGCCGACGGCGATGGTTGTCCCTGTTGGAGGAGCTCAGGCGGGGAAATGAGCCGCGGGGCAGCCGCTTGCCCGGGCGGGGTGTGGCGGGGGGAAACTTCATGGGTAAACCCTAGCCTGTTCGCATGAGCAGTGCAGAACACTATCCCTACACGGGGTGGGCCCTCGACCGGCAGCAGAACATCCAACGCCCTCTACTCTTGGCCGGTTGGGGAGAAAAAGTGCCCCTTCGTTACTTCCAAAAGAGAATCTCCCCGCGTGACATACTCCCGCACTCATCGCTAGAGAGAAGGTCTAGTCAACTCTAGATCGCCCGTCAAGGGGCAACCCGACTGTTGCCAGCGGCGGATGGCCTGGGCAGTGAGTCCATTCGTTACATCGCGAATGGGGATCCCCGATCCGGTTACCTGCAGACGCACCAACCGCCAGGGATCCCCAGGAGCAGCCCGCAGAACATAAGCCTCGTAGGCCAGTTGCAGGGTTTCGCTGCGCCGACCGGCCAAGGAGTTGCCCTCCTTTTGGGGGTGTTGGGGCAAGACCAAGCGGCGCTCCAGCGTGGTGAAATACAGCCGAAAAGCTTCTGGCGAAACAGCAGTTGCGGTGTCCGGCAAAACCGGAGCCAGCTCCTGTTGGCGTAAGCGGGCCGGAGACCCTGGAGAGAGCATTTCAACCTCCGGCTTCCCCACCAGCACAACCTGAAACTCAGAGCGGGAGCGGCTCAAGGCCAGATTGAGAAACAAAGGCAACTGCTCCGTTAGAGCCTCAGCCCAAACCTGAGGAGCAGCCAGGCAAGTTTCCCCTCTTGCCGGAACGAAATGCTCCGCACCCCTAACGCGCCCAGGAGTGCTGACCAGGCCCAAAACCACCGACAAACCGACTCCTAGCCAACATCTCCTGCCGGATCCAGCCGGCCTTTTTTCAGGGATCCACTGCACAAGCCTACGGCGTCGTTGCATTACAGAACTACCCCAATAACATCGGGCATCTCCCCACACCCTCACCCGGCAGCATCCCATGAGGCTTGGAAGCGCTGCAAGGCGGCCATGGGATCGGGGGAAGCGGTGATGGGGCGGCCCACCACCAAATAATCGGCTCCTGCCCGCAGAGCTTCGTCGGGCGTGCAGATGCGCCGTTGATCATCCTCACCATCCCCCCCATTGGCCTGGCTCAGACGGATCCCGGGAGTAACCAGCAAAACCTCCGGCCCCAAAGCTTGGCGCAGCCGCGAGACCTCCTGAGGAGAGCAAACCAGTCCGGTAAAGCCTTGGGCTTGAGCCAGCCGGGCCAAATGCAACACATAGTCGGCGGGATCCATCTCGATGCCTAGTTCCTGTCGCACCTGCGGGGGGCTGAGGCTGGTTAAGAGGGTAACCGCCAACAGCCGACAAGAACTGCCCTGGGCGGCTGCCACGGCTGAGCGCAACATAGCACTGCCACCGGCGGCATGGACGGTGAGCAGATCCACTCCATAGCCGACGGCCACCTCCGTAGCCCTCCCCACCGTGTGGGGAATGTCGTGCAGCTTCAAATCCAGGAAAATGCGCTTGCCCCTTTCCTTGAGAGCCTGCAGGATGGAAGAACCCGCAGCAGTGAACAGCTCCAGACCCACCTTCCACCACAGCACCTGCGGCAAGGAGTCCACCCACTCCAAAGCCTGCTCTTGAGAAGGAGTATCCAGCGCAACAATCAGGCGGTCACCCTTCATCGGGGCTCATTCCGGGGCTCATAGTGGGGACAGCCCTCACAGGGGCCGCAGGGGTTGACGGCGCAGCGCAACTCTGGAGAATGGGCATTGTAGCGGCAGGTGGGATCCCCGATGTATTCTGGCGGCGAAGCCACGTAAGTGTAAACAACCACGCCCCCAAATCCTATCGGGCTGACGAAGAAACGACTGGTGGTGAAAGATTCGCCAGAAGGGTTGAGGGTTTCCTCAAAGGGTTCTGGCTCAGGCTCCAGCTCCACTTCCTCCTCCAGATTCCAGAGGGCTTCCCACTGCCTAAGGGTTTCCTGTAAAGGCACAGCCAAGTGCTCTGCCAGCTCCATCAGGGCAGTCTCCAAAGAGGCCAAACTTTCTTCGGCCACTTGGGCAAAGGCTGCAACCCATTCCTCCAAAAGTTTCTCAAAATCCATGCAGCAGCGACCTAGAGGCTCCTTCTTCACCTTACCGCCAGCCTGGGCAACCTTTAACTTCCTCCCCGGCAAACGGCATCCACTAGAGCTTGATTCACCAATGGAAACAGCTCCGCCAGTTCTTCTGTGGATAGGTTTCCGGTACAGACATTGGCGCGAATATGCCACTCTGCCCACATTTGTGCCGAAGGAGCAGCAGGATCCCGGCCCTCCTCAGAACCTGAACCGCCCACAGGTACCCGAGGGAGGCTGCGTCCCGACCCAAGGTTCAGTTGCAGTACGCTGTCACGGTTGATGCCAGTCAGCGAGGTTTGAGCGTTAGCCTCCTCAAGGAAAGCGAGAGAGAAAGCCAAAGCCATCCCAGCTAATCCCCAGAAAACAGCGCGGTAAACCATGGGATCTCCAGTAGTTAGATAGAGCCCTGTCTTGAGCGCAATTATAGCCACTACTTCCCGTTCCTCCGGGCAGAACTGGGTCAAGTCTGCCTACGACCGCAGTCCAATTCCCGACCACTGCACGCGAGGACGGCCCTGCTCATCCTTCAGGGATCCATCGCGGCGGTAGGAAAAGAAATCTTGGGGTTGGCTGAGGGTGCAATGGGGGCTGACGGCAATGTGTTCAGGGGGGATCCCTTGGGCTTGGGCTTGGGCACCGTTGACCCAGCGCAGATCCAGGCGAACCTTGCCGGGCAGAGGATCGGGCAAGAGAGCGGCGCGGGCATCCAGCCCCGGGGGTAAACTGTTCAGCACCAGCTCCGCCACCGCTTCTGACACCTGATAGACCGACCCCGAAATAGAGGGCCCGATGGCCACGCGGATCCCAGCAGCAGGGATCCCCGCCCGGAGAAACTCCTGCAGCACCTTGGGCAAAATCCCCGCAGCAGTGCCTCTCCACCCGGCGTGAATGGCCGCCACCCATTCTCGACTGGCCACCAAAACCGGCACACAGTCAGCGGTGCAGACCCAGGCAGAATCCCCTTGGCGGCGGGCAATGACCGCATCCGCCTGAGAACGGGTAGAGATCCCTTGACCAACAGAGCAGTCCTGCTCTCCCTTCTGTCCAAGGGTTTCCGTGATCCCATCTGCCCAAACCCAGTTGCAGCCATGCACCTGATGGCCCCACGCGGCCCGTTCAGGGGGCAGTTGCAGCCGAGCGGCCAACTGAGACGGGGGATGGGGATGACCTTGGCGAGAGCCAAAAGCATGAGGCCACTCCGCCAAAAGCTGACACTCCAGCCAGCGCCATCTCCCTGCCTGCTGCCAAACCCACAAGGCGGAGCCACTCATTGGCGAGAGCTACCCAGGCCAGCAGTGGGCGGGGATCCTTGAGACCGATGTTGGGCGCGGAGATGGCCCACCCGCTCTTCCAAACACATCTTTAGCTCGGCAGGGTTAAACAGCATCGGCAAAAAATGAATGCTTTTGGTTTCTCGGAAAAAGAACAACACCGGCAGCGGCGGCCAGAAAATTTGCCAATCCTGCCACTCGCTGTAGGGGAACTCGCGGATGCGCCTGGAGCCGCTGTAGACCTGCAGCGCCGTCCTGGTAAAGGCCAGACCGATCAGAGAGGTCTGCACCATCAAAAACAGGCCAAACAGGCCCACCCCTAGCCCCGCCCAAAACGAAAGCCAGAACAGCGGCACCGCCAAAGCCAACACCGACAGGCTGAGGCGAAAATCCGGGGTCAATAGATGGGCAGAATTGGGTCTAATCATGCCCCATTTCTCCTCTCGGGGATCCCAGACCCATTCTAGGCCGCCTCGGCAACTCTTCAGAAGTTAGAAGATTGGGAAAAAAGGAGATAGTAAATGATAAACTCCAGAGTTCCGCAAGTTTACAGATCAGAACCGGCGAGACATCCCTCGCTCACCCAAACACGGCCTGGGGAAAACCGACATAATACGGATATAACGAGTGCTTACTGCTAACCCGCACAATTCGTTGGGCCTCTCCATGCCTCTCGACCCTCTCTCTCAGTTGCCAGAGGAGCCAACCACTCAGATCCCCTTGGAGTTTTACGAGCGCAGACCCCAGCCTGAGGCAACTGCGGCCTTTCTAACGGTGCTCAGCGGCGCCAATGTGGGCATGACGTTTCCCTTGGCGAGGGGTGGAGTTTTGGGGCGCAGCCACCGCGCGGACATTCAGCTCTTGGATCACGCCGTCTCCCGGCAGCACTGTCGGCTGGAAAGAGAAAGTGAGGGTTATGTTCTCACCGACCTGGAGAGCCTCAACGGCACTTATGTCAACGGCGAGCGCATCAGCCGCGTTCTCCTGAAGGATGGAGATCGCATTCAAGTGGGGGCCAGCACCCTCAAGTTTGCCTACTACGACGCGGCAGAAGAAGCCTTCTTTTTGCAAATGGCCACTGCCGCCCTCCACGACCCGCTGACCGGCTTGCATAACCGACGTTTTTTCCTGGAGCAACTGGAGCTGGAGATCCCCTTTGCTCTTCGCCATCGCATTCCCCTCCACGTGCTCTATCTGGATTTGGATGGGTTTAAGCAAATCAACGACCGCTGGGGGCACTGGGCTGGGGATCAAACCTTAATCCAGGTGGCGCGGCGATTGCAAGCTCACGTTCGCCAAGACGATCTGGTGGCCCGCTTGGGGGGCGATGAGTTTGCCCTGCTGGTGCGCGGGATCCCGAACTCGCAGATCCTAGGGCTGGCAGAACGCTTGCGGCAGGCCGTCCAGTCCCTGTCGGTGCAGGTGGAAGCGGAGACCATCTCCCTAAGCTGCAGTGTGGGCATCGCCTCTCTGCTGGAGCTGGGAGAGGGAACTGACCCACAAAGTCTGCTGGCTGCTGCCGACAAGGCCCTCTACCGGGCCAAAGCTGAGGGGGGTAACCGAGAGACTTTGCTGTAGTTCAGGGCCAACTGCTGGAGTTTAGGATCCCTCCACCAAACTGGCGTAGGCTTCGGCGCTCATGGTGTCCTCGAGATCTTCGGGGTTGGCAATGCGCACCTTGATCAGCCAGCCATCGCCATAGGGATCGTCGGCAAGGCTTTCGGGGCTCTCCACCACCGCTGTATTCACGGCCACCACCTCTCCAGAAAGAGGGGCATAGAGATCTTCGACGGCTTTGACCGATTCCACCGAGCCAAAGCTTTCCCCTTTTTCAATCTCTGTCCCTTCTTCGGGCAAGCCCACAAAAACGATATCCCCCAGTTGATCGACGGCATAAGCCGTGATCCCAATCACCGCAATATCATCCTCAACATGGATGTACTCGTGGGTGTCCACGTAGCGCAGATGGGATGGATACTCCAGGGCCATGCCGGTTCTCCCGTAGAATTCAGTGGATTATTCTAGGGTCAACCCTTGAAGATGGTAAAGAGCGGATCCCAAGCCCGGCCCGCTAGAGAAACTCCATCAGCAGCCGATTGACCGTTTGCGGAGCTTCCTGCTGCGCCCAATGGCCGCATTCGGGGATGTACTCCTTGCGCAGGCCGTTGGGGAAAAAGGGATCCATCCCCTCAGTTAGCTCGCGGCTGAGGGCAAAGTCTTCTTCTCCCCAAATCAGCAGGGTGGGGGCGAGGATCTGCCGCATGGGCTGCAAAAACAGGTTCTGCAAGGTGGGCAGGTTAAACAGCTGGCGGTAGTAGTTGAGGGCAGAGGTGAGAACCTTGGGTTTGGAGAGGGCCTCTTGGTAGAGCTTGAGGTCGTGGCGGGTGAAGGCGCTTTTGCGCACCGAGGTTTCCTGGAAAATGCGGCGCACCCAATCTCCCAAATCCCACTGCAGCACCCACTCTGGCAGCCAAGGCAATTGAAAAAAGAACAGGTACCAACTGCGGCGCAGTTGATCCAAGTTGCTCAAGAATTCCCGGCGAAAGCAGGCCGGATGGGGAGAATTGAGGACGGCCAGCTTGCGAATCTCCTCAGGAAAAAATTGCGCCCAGTGCCAGGCAATGGCTCCCCCCCAATCGTGGGCTACGACCACCGCCCTCTGAGCCCCAAAGTGGCTCAGCAAGCCGCGAATATCCTCAGTAAGGGTATCCAAGTCGTAGCCGTGATCCGGTTTGTCGGAATCGTTGTAGCCGCGCATGTCGGGTGCCACCACGCGAAACCGCTGCGCCAACACCGGAATCTGATGCCGCCAGGAGTACCAAAACTCCGGGAAACCGTGCAACAAGATCGCCAGCTCCCCTTCCCCTTGGGTGACATAGTGCAGTTGAATGCCATTGGTAAGGGCATAGCCGTGCTGCCAGGTTCCCATTTTGGCAGCTACCTCAGGAGGAAGGCGGGGGATCCCTGCTTCTGCCATGTCGTCTGCTCTCGAGCTAACCCATGATTTGGTATCCACCCATACTAACCTTTGTCGCCGGTCTTCCCTTTGCCGGCGCAGGCTTTTTGAGAGGCATCCTACGAAGAAAGCTTAAGAGAAAGTCTGCGGGTGAACAGATTAGATGAACACTAGCGCAGAAGGCCAAAGCCCAACATCCCCGCAAAGCGTTGCCATTTTGGGAGCCGGGGCTTGGGGAAGTACCCTGGCAATGCTGGCTCAGGGGCAAGGGCACCGGGTGCGGGTTTGGAATCGCCGCAAGGGCCTGGATTTGGCAGAGGTGCTCCAGGGATCCCAAATTCTCATCTCAGCCGTCTCTATGGCGGGGGTGCGCCCTGTGGTGGAAGCGGTGCGCCAAGTGGGGATCCCGCCGCAGGCAATTTTGGTCTCGGCCACCAAAGGGTTGGATCCACTGCAGCTTCTGACCCCTACCCAAATTTGGGGGGCCACCTTCCCGGAGCAGCCCCTGGTGGTGCTTTCGGGGCCTAATCTTTCGGCGGAGATCCGCCAAGGCTTGCCGGCAGCGGCAGTGGTGGCCAGCCGGGATCCCTGGGCCGCTGTGCAGGTGCAGTATGCCCTTTCCTCGGAGCGGTTCCGCCTCTATACCAGCAGCGATCCGCTGGGAGTGGAGCTAGGCGGCACCCTGAAAAATGTTATCGCCATCGCTGTTGGCGTGTGTGATGGCTTGCAACTGGGGGCCAATGCTCGTGCGGCTCTGGTTACCCGCGGCCTGGCAGAGATGATCCGGGTGGGATCTAAGCTGGGGGCACGGGCAGAAACCTTCAATGGCCTGTCGGGGTTGGGGGATCTGCTGGCCACCTGCCACAGCCGCTTGAGCCGCAACTACCGAGTGGGCTACGGGCTAGGCCAGGGCCAACCCTTGTCGCAGATTTTGGCGGAGATCGAGGGCACCGCCGAAGGGGTTTACACCGCTCCCGTCGTGGTCGAGATCGCTGCCCAGCACGGCATTCAGGTGCCCATCACCCAGGAAGTGCATCTGTTGTTGCAAGGGCAGACCACCCCCACCGCCGCCCTCACCCGCCTGATGGAACGTCAACTGACTTCGGAATAGGCTGCCTTCACTTCTCCCAAAGGAGGAGGGGGGTTTCTGGCATAACCGCAAATCTGCGGATGAGGAAAGTTGTTCCGCACTCTATCAGGATTTTTGCAGAGCAGGGAGATCCCAGAATGAGCGATTTGGCGGAGTTTTTTTTTCCAGAGTTTCCCTATGCTGCAGCTGTAGTTCTTCGACTTGTTCTTGCATCAACTCGGATCTCTCTGGCTCCGGGAAGGCGGACAGTAGGCCCGACAGGTTGGGCCAGGTCTTTGTTTAATTTTTTACAAAGTTATGTCCAAACGCATCCTGGTGATTGAAGACGAACCCTCTATTCGCACCTATCTGCAGAAGGTGTTGCAACGAGCGGGGTACGACACGGTGGCGGCCACCGATGGAGAAGAGGGCTTGCAGATGGTGCGCACCCTGATGCCCGACTTGGTGTTGTGCGATGTGGTGATGCCCAAGCTGAACGGCTATGGGGTGCTGGATGCCCTGAGATGGGATCAGTCTACAGCTCACATCCCCTTCGTCTTTCTCTCCTCGAAAATCTCTCCCGAAGAGATTGAACAGGGGCTATGTTTTGGCTCCGATGCCTATCTGACGAAGCCCGTTGACCAGAAACGCCTGCTGAAAGCCGTTGCTGCCCAATTGTCTTGAGTTGACCAAAAGGCGCGGCAAGCCCCGTCCTTCAGGGCAGGGAAGGATAGCGCCGACCGTAGCCGACGCCCTTTAAAAACGCAGTGCCGGCCATGTGAATATCGTTGTCATCACGCATAGGCCAAGAATACGATTGAGCGGTGCAACGACTTCAAGCCTTCAAGTACGAATTGCTGCCCAACAGCCAGCAGGAACGGCAGATGCGCCGCTTTGCTGGC
>NZ_JANSHM010000009.1:0-58237 GCF_047461635.1 Synechococcus sp. W55.2
CGGCTGTCTGGCAAGGAGAGACGCTTTCAGTCGCGTCAGCGTTGCGTAGCAAAAACGTGGGTCAATCATCGCATCTCCAAAGCTATTGTCTCTAGGGCAAAGGCGACAAACAGCGCTATTGCTCTGGAAGACTTGACAGGGATTCGGGAAAGGGTCAATCAACAGCCACGCAGCAAAGCCGAACGGCGCAGGGCCAACAGTTGGGCGTTTTATCAACTCCGTCAATTTTTGGAGTACAAGGCTCTGCGTGCAGGGGTTGCTTTGATTCTGGTGCCGCCTGCCTACACGTCGCAGACCTGCCACCGGTGTTTGCACATCCACCCTGAGCAGGGCAAGTCCTACCGCAGTGGTAAGTCGTTTAAGTGTGGGCACTGTGGATGGGAAGGGGATGCGGATTTGAATGGTGCGAATGTGATTGCGCTTTTTGGGGCTGTCGTAAACCAGCCTAGAGGTCCGGGCTTGTTTTGTTCTCTGGTAGAGCAGAGCAGGCTCAGGGCTACTGAAAGCCCGCCCCGTACCGCTTGGCGGTCGGAGTCGGGTAGTTTACAATCTTCGGGCTGTTTCTCTGCCATTCGGAGCAGCTATGCCCACAATACCTACCTCTCACCGACCGGCGGAAGATGGCTGTTGAGATTATTCTCAACAAACAGGCCGGCAATTCCAGCTCTGGGTTTGGCTTGGTCTCTAGCGAGGGCCATAGGTTGTCCAGTAGCCGCGTCCTTGTCTTTTGGCTGCATCGGCAGCTTCGGTGAGAATGGGGCCGTACTTCAAGCCATCGGTTTGAGGCGACAACAGGCCGTGCCCCAAAAACAGCATTTCCTGGTTGATGAGGGTGTTGGCTTGCCAAACGTAGGCAGGCAAGGTGGGAGCAGGGGCTAGGGCAGGATCCAACTCCAAAAACACCTCACGTCCCAGCAGAGCAGTCTGCAAATATTGGCCGGCATTGTAAACTGCCAAAGGGGTTTGTCCGCGCAACTCTGTCCAGTTGGGGTTGATCGGGTCAGGCAAGGGATCGATCCCAATCAGTTGCACCAGCCGCAAATTCAAGTCTCCTTCAAGCTGGACAACCAGGGTGTTGTAGTTGACCACCCGAACCACGGCTGCACGTTTGAGGTCGCGCAGATCTGGACGCGCCACCAATGTTAAAGCCCAACCGGGCAATGTCGAGAATATCAAAGGCAAGGCCAGAAAGCTGCCCAGCTTGATCAGGCTCCGTCCATTGGATACAAGCGAGGATCTGGAGCCGGGGGAAGTCGCAGCAGAACGCAGGGATTTTTGCAGCATGGACTTTAGCCGTTGCATGGCGGACTTGACGATAGGGATGGTTCGCATGGTTGACCTTTGGATCTCACACTGCCCTCACACCGCTGCCCACTGGGCCTCAATGCGGGATCCGGCTCACCTGCCGTCACTCTACAAAAAACTGGAGTAGATGGGTCAGGTCTGGAAAATCTCTCTCGATTTTTGTCTTGATTTTTAGATGTGCTACCTATCCGGTCAGCAGTTGTCAGCGCTGACAACCTGTGGTTGGTCATTTCGATTCAAACTGGGACACTGTACCCACACCTAAAACATGCATGAAACATGCATGGGGCCACAGGGCTTTTCTCAGCTGCCCAGGCGTCTCACCCTAAACTGAAGTGACTAAGTCCTTCCGAGCAGCAGGATTGTCTTTTGGTCTTCCCTCTTTGCGAAGGAAAGGGGGAGTGCTTGGAAACATTTTCAATTCAGTTTGAAACAATTACAGTTGTCCAACTCTCAAATCTCTCAAAAGCGCAGCCCCTAGAGGGTAGCAGGGTTCTTTTCGACTGCTTCGGACAAGAGGGAGTTGACCAGCACGGTTACCAACCCCAGTCGATTGCCCGCCAAAATATCCGTCAACAGGCGGTCTCCCACCATAGCCACTGCTTCTACCGGCAAGCCCATCTGGGCTACGGCCCGCCGCAAAGCCCGCCGTGAGGGTTTCCCGGCCCGGTGAATGTAAGGCAGATCCAGGCTTTCTCCGATTTGTTGAATCCGGTTGCGATTGAGGTTGTTGCTCACCAGCCAAATTTGAAAGTGCGGACGCAACTGCTCCAGCCAAGCAGCCACAGCGGGATCCACCTCAACCTGTCGGCTCGGCACCAGTGTACCGTCTACGTCAAAGATGATGCCTTTTACCTGCCAGGCCCACAGGTCTTCTGCCCGCAACTTTAAGACAGTGCCGGCCACCACCAGATCCGGTTGCAGGAGCTTGAACCAAGGTTTGTGTACCATCCGCTCCGAAAGACCTACGAAACGCTAACAAACACTGCCAGAGTGTTCAGTGCCTGCCGCGCTTCTGCTTCCTTCCTGCTTCAGCGACCCATGACTAGCGGCAGAGTTCACCCCTACCGCCCCGCCAGAGGAGTCTCCACAGGCGTCACTTCCCCACGAGCTGTGGGTAGTTCTGTACCACCGCACCAGGTTTAGGGCTGCATTCAAGTCGCGGTCTATCTCCAGACCACAACATGGACAGCAAAACACCCTTTCCTGTAGTGGCATCTTCTGTCGGTGACCACACCCAGAACACAGTTGGCTGGACGGATAAAACCTATCCGCCACCACCACCTGACAGCCGTAGAGCTGGGCCTTGTACTCTAGCTGTCGCCGTTCGCGATAGCGGGACGGAGTCCTCAACTCGTAGAACCCACAATCTGACAGCGCTCCTGCCAGCTTGCGGTTCTGGAGCAGGTTCTTTACCTGCAAGTCCTCTATCACCACCACCCGGTATCTCTTGGCCAGGTAAGTCGTCAGCTTGTGCAGACTGTCTTGCCGATCGCGTAAGCGGGACGGAGTCCTTATGTCTGCCACCCGCTTGTGAGCTTTGCCCAACTGCACCACCGCCTTCTTACGGTTGGCGGATCCCTTCTGCTTGCGGCTCAGCCGCCGTTGCAGCCTAGCCAGCCGCTGCCTGGCCTTGCGGTAGGGCTTTGGATTCGCGAATACTTCCCCGTCGGAACAGGTGGCCAGGTGATGGATACCTAAGTCCACTCCCACCACCTCTCCGGTCTTCTCCACCTGGAGTGTTGGAGCTTCGTACTTGAAGGAGATGTACCAATGTCCAGCGCGAAGGCTGATGACCACGTTCTTGGGTGTGGCCGCCGGAAGCAGCTCTGCGCAGCGCAGCCAACCGAAGATAGGCACCTTGATACGGTTGCCGGAAATGCGGATGTTGCCCTCTAAGTAGAAGCTGTCTCGCACTCCCTTGCGCTTGAAGCGGGGGAACTGACCTAGCCCCTTGCGCCAGCGCTTAAGGGCCTGCTCCAGGTTGCGGAGTGCCTGCTGAGGGGCGCATTTGGAGACCTGGTAGTACCAGGGATGCGCTTGCTTCACTTCAGCTACCAGGCGCTTGTGCAGGTCAATGGCGGTGGGGAGTTTTTGCTGGTTCTCCAGGGCTTGCCGACAGACCTCTAGGCCCCAGTTGTAGGCGTGGCGAGCTACCCCGGCGTGTTGAGCGGCTAGAGTTGTTTGCTTGTGGTTGAGGATGAGTTGTGTTTGGAAGCCCAGTAACATGTCCGCCACACCGCAAAGCGTCCATGAGTTTCGTGCAACTTTTGGCTTGGCGCTCACCAGCCTCTTCCAGCTTTAGGTAGCCAATGTTGACTACTGTAAGGTTTTCGGCCTATTGCTGTCAGCCCTCCTCGGCTAAGGACTTGGTTGAGGACTATGGTGGGATCCCTGGGCAGCTTGCCGACGCTCTTGAATAATTTGCAATTGGGCTGCCTCGTGCTCTGCTAGGGTTTTGCTGAAAATGTGAGTGCCATCGTAGCGGGCCACGAAGTAGAGATAGTCGGTCTGCTCAGGCTGCAAAACGGCTTTTAGGCTGGCCAAGCCCGGACTGGCGATGGGACCAGGGGGCAAGCCCGGGTTGAGGTAGGTGTTGTAGGGAGAGGGGGTGCGCACCTCCGCAAGGGTGAGGCGGCGATCTGGGGTTTGCCGGATATTCAAGGCATATTCCACCGTCGGATCGGCTCCCAGGGGGATCCCTTTCTTAAGCCGGTTCAGGAAGACACCTGCAATCAAAGCGCGTTCTTCCGGCACCACGGCCTCCCGCTCCACAATGCTGGCCAAGGTGACCCACTCGTGCAGAGACAGGGAAGTGGTGTGCTGGCGAAACAGGGGCAGGGCCACCGCGACAAATCGCTGCAGCATGGCGTCGACCACCATCTGGGCCTTTTCCCGATCCGGCAGGGATCCCTCCACCTGTTCGATGGGGAAAAGATAGGTGTCTGGGAACAGGTAGCCTTCTAGAGAGCTCAAGTGGGGGGGCAGCCAGTCGAGGGGGGGAATCACTCGGGTTACGGCAATGAAGGCATCGGCTGCTAGCCAGTTGCGTTGGGCCAAAGCCTCTGCCATTTGCTCGATGCGCCAGCCCTCCGGGATGGTCAGCCGTCTTTGCAGGATCCTTCCCTGCCGCAGTTGTTGGGCCACGGCCAGCATGTCTTGGTTCGGATCCAAAGCGTAGGTGCCCGCCTGAAACACCCAGTCGCGCCCGAAGGTGCGGCTCCACAGCTCCCAAGCCAGAGCTGAGCGAATCACCCCTGCTTGGCGCAGTTTTTGCCCGATCAGACGGCTGCTGCTGCCCGGCTGGATTGTTACTTGGATCGGTTCTGGGCCGCCCACCGGCTGTAGCCAGGTCTGCCACTGCCAGTAGCCCAATCCCCCGACCAGAACCAACAGGAAAATCAAGCTCTGCAAAAGACGCCGACCCCAGCGTTCGCGTAAGCGTTGCGTAGCAACATGGGGTGACCTGGGTATAGCGCCTTGGGCAGCAGAGCATTTGGGCAAGACGGGATCCTTTTGGGCCGAATGCTGAACGTAAACTACCCGACACCAACCGCTAGGCGGTACGGAGCGGGCTTTTAGTAGCCCTGCAGTTAGCAAGCCAACCACGAGCCTCTGGGGTGGTTTACAGCACCCCCAATCGACCGTTACCAGTGCCTTAAACAACCGTTTCTGGTGTCCGCAGTATTGTTATAGCATTCCTCCCGACACCGACCCTACGGGTACAGTGCGGGGCTCCTGCAATTTCTAGCTGATCTGTCATTGCCTTTCCCTCCAAACGGCCTGAGCACACCCTTGAGCCAGGCTATCCTTCGGACTCAATCCTGGCTAGGGCGTCGCCGGACTCTCAAGGCCGATTTCCCCCCTAACTTGGGATCAACTCTCCTGGGCTGGGGATCCCGTTGTTCTCGACCGTCCGCTGTCCGATCCAAGTGCCGATGGGTTCTCCCTGCACCACTCGATAAATATTGCCAGGGGTAGTCAGGTCAAAGACCACGATGGGCAATTGATTTTCCTTGCAGAGGGCGATGGCGGTGCTGTCCATAACCCGCAGATCGCGGTTCAGCACATCCTGATAGCTGAGGACATCGTAGCGGCGGGCCTGAGGGTGAGTCTTAGGATCCGCATCGTAAACTCCGTCCACCTTGGTGGCTTTGAAAATCACCTCGGCATCGATCTCCGCCGCCCGCAAGGCCGCAGTGGTATCGGTGGTGAAGAAGGGGTTGCCAGATCCTGCCCCAAAAATCACCACCCGCCCCTTTTCCAGGTGACGAATGGCGCGGCGACGAATATAGGGCTCCGCCACCTCCTGCATGGCGATGGCCGTCTGCACCCGGGTGGGGATCCCGGCTCGCTCAATGGCATCCTGCAGGGTTAAGGCGTTGATGACGGTGGCCAGCATCCCTACGTAGTCGGCAGAAGCCTGATCCATCCCTTGGGCAGCCGCCTCTTTGCGCCCGCGCCAGATGTTGCCCCCTCCCACCACAATCGCCACCTGCACACCGGCCCGTACCACTGAGGCCACTTCGCCGGCAATGGACTTCAAGACCTCGGGGTCGATCCCGTAGGGGCGCTCCCCCATCAGGGCTTCACCACTCAACTTCAGTAGAATCCGTCGATATTTCATGCTTATCCGCTCCGGCCCACCCCTGCATACGATAGCAGGTTTGTTGAACTAGCTCCGCTCACAGGATTGACCGACAGAGCATCTCGACAAAAACAACCTTACTGCTGTTCTTCGCCAGCGCTGGCCTCGTTGTCGCGGGGGGCAGAACGGAAGCGGCGGCCATTGCGAGCACGACTTTTTTGGAACTGTTTGGCATATTCGCGGTTGCGCTCGGCTTTTTCCCGCTTCAGATTGCGTTTTTTGGCCATGCTGGTTTTCCTAACCGGTTATCCGGTATGTGGTGGAGTGCTGAAATAAGGCGCTCCCCATCGTAACATGCCTGGTTGGAACTTTTCTGGGGCTTTCTGCTCAACCGGCTATGGGCAGGGATCCCCACAACAAGACTAGGCCCATCAAAACAAACCCCACGCCTGCCAGGGTTTTGATCCAGCGAGGTGGGATCAGGCGGGCCACCCAAGCTCCTGCCCACACCCCAATTAGGCTGGTGCTGATCAAAGCAGCAGCAGCGCCCAAAAAGATTACCCCAGCGTTTTGCGAGCGGGCACTGAGGAGCAGGGTCGCCAATTGGGTTTTATCGCCCATTTCGGCCAGCAGAATCGAGCCAAAGCTCACTAGGGCGGCCCGTCCGGCCATTTGCCGCAGCAAAAAAGACGGGGTTCGGCTGTCGTTGTCTTGGATCAACACGTTCCTCGGTTGTTCTCCACTCTGTCCTGCCGGGTTGGCATCGGCTGCTCAGGGAGGCTAGCCCTCTGGGAGCTTGTTCCCCCGCCACTCCTGCCATAATACATAGCCCCCGATCATCAGGAACCCTGCACCCGCCAACCATTGCAGCCAGCCCGGGGGAATGACTTGGCCCAGACCTTCTCCCAGCACCACGCTGAAAAAACTGGCGGTCACCAAGGCACCGGCGGAACCGAAAAAGATCGCCCAAGGAGATTGGGATTGGGCACTCATGAGCAAGGTTGCCAACTGGGTTTTGTCGCCCATTTCCGCCACAAACACGGTTAAAAAAGTAACAAACCAGAGTTGCAGCGGGGATCCCTCAGGAAGATTGCCGTCGGAAGAGGGGGGGTTAGGGAGGGGCGGTGTCGTCGGAAGTCCAATCTCGGGGGCGGAAGACAAGGCCAAACTCTCCCCGGCAGGCTGGAAATCCACAGCGGATCCATCCCCGTAGAGATAGTGCTGCCCAACGGCCAAGAAACCGAAACAGAGAGCCGAGGACAAGGCAATCAACCCCAAGCCCAGGGCCATTTGCCCCTGCCAAGAACGCGGCGCAGCCATGGCGTCAGATCCTAACCACCGACATGCAGCTTATCCTGTTTTCAGCCGGTTCTGGAGAAGGCAAGAGCGCTAGAGTAAAAGAATCAGGGGCGTTGGCCGAGCGGTTTAGGCAGCAAACTCATAATTTGCCTTACACAGGTTCGATCCCTGTACGCCCCATCGGGAATTGCTGGACGAGGTTTTTGGGTTGAGGGCTGTTGACAGCGGGCCAAGTCGATCTCAATTCCCAAACTGGGAGGGCGGACATAGGACTGCGTTTCGCTAACGCGACCGAGGTCACTCTGGGCTGAGAGAGAACCGGTTGGGCACAGTTTCAAAGACGGGGGTTCAGCTCTGTGCGGGATCCCGTATCTCCAGAGCGAGGGATCCAACGCTCAGGCAAGGTGGCAGGGGATCCCCATTGGGACTGGAGCTGGCTGAGGAATTGTCCCTGCTGGGTGCGAAAGCCGACCAGATCGGATCCGCCATTCATCAGGGCAAACCAGATGTCCCCCTGCTCGGTTGGCAATACACCCGCCAAGGTGCTGACGCTCCTCAAGGTGCCCGACTTGGCAATTAGGATCCCTGGCAACAGACGCCGCTCCAACACTCCCACATCTTGGCCAACGACGGCAAAAGCATCGGCAAGAGAGAGCCCCTGCTCCTCCAAAAGAGATTGGATCGCTCGAAGCAAAGCTACATTGGCCCGCGGAGAAATGCGGTTTTCCACCCCCAACCCGGAACCATTGATCAGTTGCAGCTCTTCTGCCGGGATCCCGGCGATGGCTCGGGCAATTTGCGCCACCTGGTCAGCACCCCCCACCGCATCGGCCAACATCTCGGCCATGGAGTTGTTGCTGTAGAGGTTCATCAGCTTGACCAGGTGAATGAGGGGGGGGGACTCATGTCTGAGCAAAACCTGAGCGCCGGGCGGGATCTGCTGGGCAACCCGCACCGAACCCAAGATCTCCACCTGCGGTCTGGGTGTGCCGGGGGGTAAGGTTTGAAATTGGGCCTCCGCCTCTGGCGGCCAGCGCCGCGCATCCAGCCCCTGCCGCAACAGGGATCCCGATTGCGCCACATCCCGGGAAAAGTTCATGTAAAAGCGGCCCACCACCACCAGATCCCCGCGCACCTGGCGGATCCCATGAGCATTGAGCAGGTTGCCGACGGAGAAGGCTTCCTCCCAGACAAACAAGGGATCCTCCCCCCCCACCACCCAGAGATCCCCCTGCAGCACCCCGTCGGCTGTTGGCGAGCCGGTGGTCAGCCAAGGGGTTACAAAGCGATGTTGTGGGCCAAAGTGCTGCAAAGCGGCCAGTGTCGTTGCCACCTTGGTCAAAGAAGCAGCCGGCAAGGGTGTGGATCCCTGATGCTGTCCCAAAACAAGGATTCTGTCCCGCTGAGGCGAAGGATCCTCCATCTGCAGCCAAACCCCCTGAGCTGTGGGCGAAAACCCCCGACCGGCCAACTGAGCCAGATAAGTTTCCACCTGAGGTTGCAGGGATCCCTGCTCCGTCGCCTGGGAATGGGGAGACAAACCCAGCAACAGAATTGCCGCCGAGAGCAGTCCAACCCAGCTGGAAACCAGCTGTCTGCTGGGCCAGCCCCGCAGATGTCGTTCGCGATGGCGGCGCGGTTCCCCTGCCATAGGCATAGCGCGTTTCACGGGAAGCCCCCTCTGAACATCCCAACGGTGGAGGGGACGGATCCCTCAGCTCGTCAATTCCCAGCCACCCTCTTCCACAGGCTCTACATCGATGGTGCCGGGGGGTGTTTGCCGATAAAAACGTCCGTCTGCAACAAACAGCGGCTCTCCACAATTGGGGCAAAAGAAATGGCTGCCCTCAATGGCTTGCGATTCTGACCCACACACCGGGCAGCGATCCGTCGTGATCCAGCGGCGCGCCCACCAGCGAAAGGCCAGGAGCACCAATACCGGCAAGGACAGCAAAAGCAGCAACAGGGCCACCAATCCAGTGACCAGCCACCCCAGCCCGACACTGGTCAGCAAAGCTGCCAACGCCAGGGATCCCAGCCAGAACCCCCAGCCACCCAGAGAAATGGAATAGGTTTTGGGCTGCTCAAACCGCATTTTCGTTTTCCTTCCCCGATCACTACGCTTGCCAACGCTGTCAGGATGCCGCGGGCCTTTTCTTGAGTATGTTAGCCTAGGCGCGCCCGAACACCAGAAACAGTCCGCCACATGGCTCTGCTCTGTAGGCTAGCTCATCCCGGATGGATGAGGGATTGGGTTTCCCGCACCCTTCCCGAGGCTCTCCCGGCAGCCCATGCGCCTCAGTTGCGTCCCTGTTCTATTGGGCCTGAACTGAGCCTGAACGATGTCTTCAGCAACCAAGTCGGGTGGTGTCGTCATAAATGAAGTTATTATCAATTACAGAACTTATTGACTGTTACGGCGACGTTGCCCAACAGCGGAGGGGCGGCATCATGGTCTACACCGAAGAGGCGTTCAAGGCAGAGCTCAATGCCAAAGGCTGGCGAGCCACTCGGCAGCGGGAGATCATCCTGCAAACGTTTCAAAACTTGCCTGAGGGCACGCATCTGAGCGCGGAGGAGTTGCACAAAAAGTTGCGGGAAGAAGGCCACAACATTAGCCTTTCCAC
This sequence comes from Synechococcus sp. W55.2, assembly GCF_047461635.1. NCBI lineage: Bacteria > Bacillati > Cyanobacteriota > Cyanophyceae > Synechococcales > Synechococcaceae > Synechococcus > Synechococcus sp. W55.2. Next base: position 9,820 of record NZ_JANSHM010000009.1, read on the forward strand.
CATTTACCGCACCGTCAAGCTGATGTCCCGCATGGGCATTTTGCGAGAACTGGAACTGACCGAAGGGCACAAACATTACGAGATCAACCAGCCGGCCCCCCACCACCACCACCATCTGGTGTGCGTCAAGACCAACAAGGTGATCGAGTTCAAAAACAACGCCATTCTTAACATCACCCAGAAGGTGGCAGAAAAGTACGGTTTCAAAGTGTTGGATTGCCAGCTCACCATTATTGGTATCAGCCCAGAAGGGCAGCGCTCGATTTTGTAGCCAAAAATTCCCAAAGCTCAGGTTCTCCCAGAAGGGGAACTGTACTGGGCTGGTAGGAGGATGGGGATCCCGTCAACGGGAGGAAATGCCAGAATAGCTCCCGTGAGGCCAATCGGCAGTCGGCAACCGAGGCAACAGTTGAATGGTTGATGAATAGTTGATCTTCTTCACCCCACTAGATCCGGGAGAGGGCCATGAACGAACAGGAAGTGGTGCAGTGGCTGGAGCAGGCGCTGGCCAATCCCCGCCTTAGGTTACAGGCCAAAGCCCAACCGCTCCGGGACAGCCCCAAGGCTTATGCCCTTGTCATTATGATCAACCGTCCTGCCGGCCTTTCTCTCAACTACGAGGAGTTGACGGCCTGGTTCCAAAAGGCAATCCCCACTCGTTACCCCCAAGTCAAACGGTTGGCCCTCTACAGCCGCCCCATGGGCCAGCAGGCTGCCGATTGGAAAACTCAGGTGAGGTTGGATCCGGAGCCGACAACGACCAGATGGGATCCCGGGATGGAGTTCTCAGAGAGTCCGGATCTAAGCCGCTACTGCTTTGTCAGCGATCGCCAGTTGCTTACCGCCGACCTTCCTCAGCCGCCTGGTTTGCTCCGCCAGGCGGTTTTGGGTTTTCACGGCCTCACTTCTGGGCAAAAGCAGGAGGTTCTGCCCCTCCTGCCCACCTTGTTTCGCAATCCCAGCGCCGTCTCGACGGTGATGTTATCGGTGGAAGCGGCCTTGTGGCTGGAGCCTCTGAAAAGCCTGAATCCTCACGAGCTGCGTCTATTGAGCGTTTGGCTGAGCCGCTATTGCTTCAACCCCAGCCGCACCCTAGCGGAATTGGATCCCGCCACCTCAGGTCTCAAAACCGGACAAACCAAGCGCAGCTACCGCGCCCCTCAGGTGGGGGTTTCGCTAATGTTGGCCAGCTTTGCCGGCAACCTGACGGCGGCCTCAGGTGTGACCCTGAGCCTGCTGTTCGGTATGGTGTTTGTGCTTTTCCTGACCGTCTTGGGCAGCTTAGAGGGGGGATTCTCTCTGGGCTCTTTCATCTTCGCCATTCTGCTCACCCTCGCCTTCAATGCCCTGATCTTCTTTTTGTCCCCTTGGCTGATGGACTGGATCCAGCACAGCCTCTATGGTACCGAGTGGGTGAGCTTGGCGGAAATCGGGCGTCGCAGCCCAGAGAGTGCGGAGGTCATTGAACGGGTCTGCCGACAGTACAAGCTGAAGCAGCCGAAGCTGGGGCTGATCCGCGACCAAAACCCCACTGCTTTTACCTACGGCAGCCTGCCGGATACGGCCCGCATCGTCGTCAGCGAAGGGTTGTTCACCTACTTGGAAGATGAAGAGGTGGCTACGGTCTATGCCCACGAGCTGGGGCATGTGATCCACTGGGATTTCGCCGTCATGACCCTGGCTTCCACGTTGGTGCAGATTCTCTACCTTCTTTACGTCTACATGCGGGATGCGCGCGACAACGGCAAAAGGGGCAGCCTCCGCTCCCTGGCCTTGGTCGCCTACTTTTTCTATGTGGCCGGCTCCTACTTGTTGCTGTATCTGTCGCGGGTGCGGGAGTACTTTGCCGACCACTTTGCTGCCGAAACCACCGGCAACCCCAATGGGCTCTCGCGGGCTTTGGTGAAAATTGCCTACGGCATTGTGCAAGAGGGAGAGCGGGAGCGGGATGAGGAAACCCGACAGCGCAGTGCTCGCCTGCTGGAAGGAACGCGGGCTTTGGGGATCTACGATGCCAAGGCGGCTGTTACGGCGGGGACGGCCTACCGGGTTGCCTCGGATCCCGGCCAGGTGGGCAGGGTATTTTTGTGGGATCTGTTTAACCCTTGGGCCTGGTGGATGGAGCTGAACTCCACCCATCCCCTCACGGGCAAACGGGTGCGGGCGCTGGGCACCTATGCGGAGCAACTGGATCTGCCGGTGGAGTTCGATATGGCCAGCGTGGTTGCCCAGGGCAAGCAGCTCAACCGGCAACAGCTCTACGGGAACTTTCTGCTGGATATACTGCTGTTGAACGCCGAGTGGCTGGGGGCAATCGCGGGGGCACTGCTCGGGATCCCGGCTTTGCGGATGGGCTTCTATGACATCCTTGCCGGGCTGACCCTGATGGGGGTGGGCTTGGGCCTGCTGCTGAAGATGACGGTGATGTACCCCAGTCTGGAAAACCCGCCGGCGTTGACCGTGCTGAAGGCGATGAGCAATCCCTACGCCAGCCCTCTGCGTGGGCTGCCAATGCAGTTGGAAGGGCGGGTGATTGGGCGAGGGGATCCGGGCTATCGCTTTGGCTCCGATCTCAAGTTCCAGGATAAGACCGGCATGATCTTCCTACGCTATGCTTCCCGCTTTGGGCCGCTGGGCAACTTCCTGTTCGGGGCGTACCAGGCAGGGGGGTTGATCGGCCAAGAGGGATCCGCAGTGGGGTGGTTCCGACGGGGGGTGGCCCCTTACCTGGATCTGGCCCGCTTCCAAACCCGCCATGGCCAACTACTCACCAGCTACCATCCCTTCTGGCAAGCTGTCTGGGCTGTGCTGTTGTTGGTGGTTGCCCTGCTGGCAATGCTGCTGTTCTAGAGGATCCCGATCCTCAGCAGCCAAAAGCTTGCCTAGGCCATTGGGATTGGCTACTTTTGCCCACCGTTGACGCGGGCGTAGTCGTCGCTGAAGCGGACGATATCATCTTCGCCCAGGTACTGGCCATTTTGCACCTCGATAATCACCAGAGGGATGACGCCGGGGTTTTCCAGACGATGCTTGGTGCAAGGGGGCACATAGGTGGATTGGTTGGCCGTAATGAGCTTTTCTTCGTCTCCGCAGGTGACCTTGGCGGTGCCGGCAACGACGATCCAGTGTTCGCTGCGATGGTAGTGCAACTGCAGGCTAAGGCGATGCTTGGGCAAAACCACGATCCGCTTGATTTTGTAGCCAGGGCCCTCTTCCAGCACTGTAAAGCTCCCCCAAGGCCGACTTTCAGCATTGCTCTCGATCAGCTTGTTGAGGGTTTCGGCAGAGAGGGAAGGCGAAGGTTTTTCCGGTGAGGCCAGATTGGCATTGGGGGTTTCCAGCATGGGATGCTCTCCTTGGGAGGCCTACCTGTAGCTTATCTCAACAACCAACTCGAAGTCTGTTTGTTTATCTTTAGAACCACCAACAGATCGGCTTCAGCTCCTGGGGATCCCCAGCCAATTCGGGCTTGCCAGGGCAGTGGCTAGAATCCTGTGGAATCATGAATAAAGATCTCTGCAAAAAGGCCACTTCCCCATGCGTTCTTCCTCTTCTGTCCCTTCTTACCCGGTTCACATCCATGACCGCCAACGGGACACTCACTATCTAATCCAGGTGCCGGCGGATCAATACATTTTGGCCAGCGCCGAGGCCCAAGGGATCCAACTGCCCTTTGCCTGTCGCAACGGCGCCTGTACCACCTGTGCGGTGCGGGTACGGCGGGGATCCCTGTACCAGCCGGAAGCCATGGGCATTTCGCGGGAGTTGAAGGAGCAGGGGTATGGGCTGTTGTGCGTGGGCTATGCCCGCTCGGAGCTGTGGGTAGAAACCCAAGATGAAGATGAGGTGTACGAGCTGCAATTTGGGCGCTACTTCGGCCAGGGGCGGGTAAGGCCAGGGATCCCCATCGAGGATGAGTGATGTCTTCTTCGGCACCGGTTTCGTCTCAACAACTGTCGCCGGATCCCTTGCCCTCTCAGCCGAGGGGCTGGCTGCTGGCGGCAGCGGCGCTGATCCCGGTGAATCTGGCCCCCAGCTTGCTGTTGGCTTTGGTGGGAACGATTCAGGGTTATACCCGCTGCGGTGGCCGGATCCTGCGGGATCCTCTATTTGGACTGGCGGCTCTCCTGAGCCTGGCTGCGGTGGGAGTGGCCTTTTGGGGGGAGGATTGGCGACTGAGCCTGCCGGGGATGTTCAACTACTGGCCTTTTTTGTTGATGCTGCCGGCCTTTGCCGATGCGCTGGCCTCTCGCGGTAGCGGGACGGAGTTCCATCCTGTAGGCCGTCGGCGGTTGGCCCAGGTGTTGGTGCTGGGCAGCGGGCTGATGCTGCTTTTGGGTTGGGGAGAAGTGCTGTGGGGATGGCAGGGGCACTTCTTCTGGGGGCCGGTTTGGATTACGGGGGTTGCCGGGGGAGAGCGACCGGCGGCAGCCTTCACTTCCCCCAATACGCTGGCCATCTACCTGGTGATCCACCTGTGCTTGGCAGCAGGGCTGTGGCTGGATCGAGCCGATAGAGACTGGCCACAGGCAGTAGGGCTGGGAGCTGTGCTGGGGCTGGGATCCCTCTTGTTGCTGCTGACGGCCTCTCGCAACGGCTGGGGAGCGGGGGGGCTGGCGCTGGTGATAGGGCTGGCCCTACGGCGCTGTTGGTGGGGGATCGGGATCTTGGCCGGTCTGGGATTGGCCGGTTTGGCCGCTGCTTGGGATTGGCCGGGCTGGCGGGCTGTTGTGCCCCGATTGATTTGGAGCCGTCTGGCAGACACCTTCGATCCCCAGGCGCTCCATTTTAGTTCCACCGCCAACCGGCTGGATGCTTGGCAATTCGCCCTGCAGATGGTGCAGGAGCGGCCCTTGACCGGTTGGGGCTGGCAAAGCTTTGCCGCTCTTTACAATGCTCAAGATCCGCCGGAGCTGCTGGGCCATTGCCACAATTTGTACCTGCACCTGGCGGCTGAGGGTGGGATCCCGCTGTTGCTGGGCCATCTGATCCTGTGGGGCTGGATTTTGGCGCGGGGATGGCAAGCTTGGCGGCGCTCGCAAGAAAGCGTCCTGTTGGGGATGCTGCTGGCCTTGACGGCATTTTTTGCCTCAGGGCTTTTGGACGTGGTGATGTTGGATGGCCGCATTCACCTGCTGGTAACCTTACTCTTGGGGGCAGTTTGGGGAGCCAGCCTTGAGCGGCAAAGGGACTCCATCTCCGGCAAAGAGCAAGCCCAGAGAGGTTACCGTTGAGTGCTGCAATGGGATATCCCTTAGCTGGCAGTGAGCCCGGAGTCCATCAGTTGCTCACCGATTTTTGCGACGCGGAAGCAAGCTACAGCCAAGGGGCAGTTTACCTGTAGAGGGTCTTTGCGGTGAACCTGTACCGAGATGTGTTGTGGCCTCTGCTTTTTTCTGGGCTGAGAGCCGACCCGGAAGCGGTCAAGATGGGCCTGCTGCGCGCCTTGCATTGGATCGATGCCACCCAGGCCACCGGGATCCTATCGGCTCTGGAGCGACTGTTTTGCTACCGGGATCCCCGGCTAGCGGTGTCGCTGTGGGGCCTTACCTTTCCCAATCCCCTTGGGTTGGCTGCGGGCTTCGACAAAGATGGCCTGGCTCTGGGCGTCTGGCCCAGCCTAGGATTTGGTTTTGTAGAGGTGGGCACCATCACTCCTCAGCCCCAACCGGGCAACCCCAAACCTCGCCTGTTTCAACTGCCCCAAGATCGCGCCGCCCTCAACCGCATGGGCTTTAACAACCAAGGGGCGGCGGCTCTGGCGGAACGGTTGCGCCGGCTACAGCAACGTCCCATCCCCATCGGAATCAACCTGGGCAAAGCCAAAATCACCCCCCTAGAAGAAGCGGCTGCCGATTACCTGGCCAGCTTCCGGCTGCTCCAGGATCTGGGGGACTACTTTGTGGTCAACGTCAGCTCCCCCAACACGCCGGGGCTGCGATCCCTGCAGGCTGCTGAGCAACTGGAGCCCATCCTGTCTGCCTTACAGCGGGAAAATCAGAAGCGAAAACCCCTCCTGGTGAAGATCGCCCCCGATCTGGACTGGCCCGACATCGACAGCATCCTGGAGCTGGCCCAAGACCATCAACTGGCCGGGATCGTGGCCACCAACACCACCCTCCGCCGCGATAACCTGAAAACCCGTTTCCTGCCTGGCCGCGGGATCCCCTTCGCACCAGCGGAGTCTAGGCCAATCCTTGCAGAAGCCGGCGGGATCAGCGGTGCCCCCTTGCGGGAGCGTTCCACCCAAGTCATCCGCTACATCCACCGCTCCACCCAAGGAAAATTGCCCATCATCGGAGTGGGGGGCATCTTCACCTTGGCCGACGCCTTGGAGAAACTGGAAGCGGGAGCCAGCCTGCTGCAGGTCTACACCGGCTGGGTTTACGAAGGGCCGGGTATGGTGCCGCAATTGCTCCGAGGCCTAGCCCGCTCTTCTCCCCCCAGCCCTGATGTTACACTTCCCCCAGAGAATACCCCTGTGGGTCAGATCCAGGCGTAAGATCGTTAGGGATCCCTGAGGAAGCTTGCCGGTGAACCTGCTGCAACACCTCTTCAAAACCCCCCATCCGGTCATTGGGGTGGTTCATTTGTTGCCGCTGCCCACCTCACCCCGTTGGGGGGGGGACTTGGAATGGGTGATCGCTCAGGCAGAACAGGCAGCTACTGCCCTGGCTGCAGGAGGGGTAGACGGGATCCTCGTCGAGAACTTTTACGATGCCCCCTTTGCCAAGGATCGGGTGGACGCAGCGGTGGTCAGCGCCATGACCGTCATCGTCCAGCGGCTGAAAACCCTGGTCTCGCTGCCGGTTGGGATCAACGTCTTGCGCAACGATGGCTGCAGTGCTCTGGCAATTGCCGCCTGCGTGGGGGCGCAGTTTATCCGGGTGAATGTGCTCTGCGGGGCGATGGTGACCGACCAAGGCATCATTGAGGGGAATGCCTACCGCCTGCTGCGCTATCGCCGGGAGCTGGGGGCTAACATCAAGATTTTTGCCGATGTGCTGGTGAAACACGCCCAACCCCTAGGTCCCATCAGTCTGGATGCGGCCATCACCGACACGGTGGAACGTGGCCTGGCCGATGCCATCATCCTTTCCGGCTGGGCCACCGGCAAGCCACCCCTTCTGGAGGAGCTGGAGCTGGCCCGCAAAGTTGCTCCTCAGGTGCCGCTGCTCATCGGCTCGGGGGCTACTGCTGAAAACATCGGCAGCCTGATCCGGCGGGCAGATGGAGTAATTGTGGCCAGTTCTCTGAAGCGGTCTTCCCGTTCCGCAGGCATGCCGGCAGGCTATTCGGATCCCTTTCCCATGATCGACCCGATTCGGGTGCGGCAGTTTGTGGAAGCACTGCACCTTGCGCTCCGTGAGCGGGTCTCCAACCATGCTTATTTGGCCGCTCCCGGTTCTGGTTCCAACTAGCTGTTGGCGCTAAGATTGGGATCCGACTACAATGGGCGATTCCTCTTTAGCTATGCCATCCCTTGATCTGGAGGGCTTGGATTCTGCGTACCACCCTTCTGGTTCAGCAGAAGAAACCTTTTGGAGCTCTGTTCCGGCCCGGACTCCCCGCATTTGGGTTGTCGATGATGACCCAGTGGTTCGTTGCTACATTATCAATGTTCTCACAGGCTCCCAGTACTACGTGAAAAGCTGGGAAAGCGGCCGAGCAGCTTGGGATCCCTTGCAAAGCTTGGAAGAGAGCGAGTGGCCCGACATGGTGATCTGCGACTGGGTCATGCCTGAGATGTCGGGGGTAGAGTTCTGTCGCCGTCTCAAGGGATCCGCCGCAGGGCAGTTTGTCTATTTCATTTTGCTCACGTCCCGTTCTGAAGTTGAGGCTCGGGTAGAGGGGCTGGATGCGGGGGCGGATGAATTCATCACCAAGCCGGTCGATCCCGAGGAGCTGCGAGCGCGGGTGCGGGCAGGGTTACGTCTCCAGCGGCTCACCCAAGCTTTGGCCCAGGCCAACCGGCAATTGCGAGCCCGCAATGAGTTGTTGGAGTCTTTGTCTTTGACGGATCCCTTGACCGGGGCGCTGAACCGACGAGCTCTGGATCAGGCACTGCCCCATTTGCTCAAGCAGGTGGGAGCCCGCGGGGAAGCTCGCTACCGCTATCTCTGCCTGCTGATGATGGATGTAGATCACTTTAAGCAAATCAACGACAGCTACGGCCACTACATCGGCGACTGTGTGCTGCAGGCCATCGTCGGGCGGCTGCAAAATCAACTGCGGCCCTCCAGCCTGCTCTACCGCTATGGTGGGGAAGAATTTGTTTGCCTTACGCCCGGACTTAGCCCCTCTCGCTGTGGTCGCTACGCAGAGTCTCTGCGGCAGGCTATCGCCAAACGGCCCATTGACATCTCCCCCAAGCGCAGCTTGCCGGTTACCCTCAGCATTGGTGGGATCGTGCTCAGCGAAGACTACCGCCTGGAGCCGGAAGCTGCCTTGCAGCAGGCGGATAGCGCGCTCTACCAGGCCAAGCAGGCAGGGCGCAACCGAGTTCACATCCTCATCCCGACTCCAGGGGTTTATCTGCCCTCTTCCAGCGGATAGCCAGAGGCCACTGCCAAGGCTTCCAGAGAGCGAACGCCTGTGTAGGTGCGGCCATTGATGATCCAGGTGGGATAGCTGGTGATCCCCGCTTCTGTACATTCTCGAGCCTGTGGAGTGCCGGGGCCGTTGGGGGAGCACTCCACGTAGGGCACTTGCTCAAAAGCCGATCCGAACAGCTCCTTTTGGTCTTGACAATGGGGGCACCAATAGGCCCCGTACATAGTGCCGCCGATCTGCCGCAGGTGGGCTGCCAACCCTACCGCCAGGGGGCTAGGCGGGGGAACTTGGTTGGCGTACACCCCAATCGTGGTCACCAATGTGAGAAAGGCCACCAGAATGTAGCTGAAGGCCAGCTTGCCCCCATCCAACCAGCGGTGGCCCAGCATGGTCACCAGCCATAGCCCTGCCACCAAGATGATCGCGGTGGTGCAGTACATGCAGAATTGCCGTAGCACTGCCACCATCAGGTAAAGCATGTACATCTCAAAGGCGGTCATGGCGGAAACCAAGCCAAACAGGGCCGGCCAGCGCCACCGCTTCACCAATGGGAGCCCATCCGGCAGCACCGCCAGCGCCAAGACTCCCAGAAACCCCAGCAGGCCAACAGCCGCTGTCGGGATCCCCAAAAACTCTGCCCAACGGCTGGAGAGTACCAGGTCACACCTTCCATCCCCAGTGCAGAAGGCGGCGGGCTGCTCCGTCAGCTTGGTGTAGGTGAGATAGGCCGTCAGCAGGGATCCCAGGCTGGCCAAGATCGCCAAGATCAGACGGGAATGGCGCTGCAGCCAGGTCTCTTCTTGGGCTTTGAGTTTGAGATAAGAAGCCATGGAGTTTCAGGGGTTTCAGCAGTTGGACACCCCCGATTATAGTGGGGTGGAGCTGGGCTCGTCCGTGGGATCCGACGCAGAAGAGCGCACCTGGGCGGCAAACCTGTCTCCCAGCGGATCCAGCTCCCATAGGGATCCCAGTTTGGAGTCGGAGATAGGCCGGTCGCAGAGGCCCCAACGGCGGCGGAAGTAACGGGCCAGATCTTTTTCTGCCAGGGCCAGGTAGACCGGGCGACCATGAGGGCAAGTGTGGGGATTGGCGGTGCGCTGCCAAGCTTCCAACAGCTTTTGCATCTGCTCCAAGGTCAGCGGGATCCCATTGCGCAAGGCCCCTCGACAGGCCACCGCCACCTGGGCTGCCTGCACATCTTGACAAAGGCTGAGCTCTAGCAGGGATCCCTGCACCTCCTCTGGATCTTCCGATGCCAAGGCCAGAGGAATGCGTCGGATGAGATAGGTATTGGGGCCGAAGGGTTCCGGCTCCAGCCCCAACTGCTCCAACCGCTCCAGGGCTTGGGGCGACAGTCCTTGCAGCGTTACGGGCATCTCCGGTGCCACCAGTTGCCAGTGCTGCTGGATGTACTCGTAGCGAACTCGCTCGTGGGCCAGGTGTTGCTCCACCAGCCATAGCCCCTGGGGATGCTCCGCCAAGATGTAAGTCCGATGCAGTTGGGCCAGCGCTCTGAGAGGGGGTAGGAGAGCCGTTGGGCGGTCAGAGGGAGGAAAACGGCTCTGGAGATCGGGCGAGACTCGATAGACCACCTTGGCCTCGCTGGCCCGGATCAGATGCACAGAGCGGCGGCTGGCTTGCCCGGATCCCAATTGCAGAAGGGAGTGCAGGTGTTGGCGCAACTGCTCCTGGCGGGCCGTCAGATTCTCCAGGTAGAGCTCGCTTTTGGCAGGATGACGGTTCCAATCCACCTGCTCTGGGGGCAGGCGCAGGTGAACAACCACCAGTGGATGACGGTGGCGAGGCAACGCGTGGTGAAAAACCGACTGGATCAGCCGTTGCCAGTCGGGCATCTGCACAAACCGTCCGTTTACGGCCACGCGGATCCAATCGGGGTGAGGGCGATGCAAGCGATCCGGTAGGCCCAGCACCACTTCCCAATCGCTGTCCCCATCCTGGATCCGCCGATAGCGCAGATCTGAGGGATCCACCTGCGGCAACACCTGCAGCAGCAGATCTTGCAGAGACTTTCCCGGCCAGAGGCTGAGCAGCAATTGCCCTTCCTGATGCACCTGCCAACTGACCCAGGGATGGGCTAGGGCTGCATTCTGCACCAGGGTCAGGAGCGGGCGAGTTTGGGGCAAGGCCCGACGGCGCAGAGGCCAGTCGGCAAACAAATCCGCAACCGTGACCACCGTTCCCAAGGCAGTGGCTGCCGGCTGCTTGTGAACCAACTCCCCCTGTCGGTCGTAGGCGGCCAGCCAGCCGTGAGCATCGTCAGCGTGGCGGGTTTGGATAGCTAGGGATCCCAAGCGGGCCAGGCTGTGCAGGGCTTCCCCACGAAACCCCAGGCTGCGACCGTCCAACTTGCTGGTGGTGTGGCGACGGGCCACCTGCTCCAGCTCCGAAGCGGGGATCCCTTGGCCGTTATCGGCCACCCGCACCTGCCAGCGGCTGGGCCAGATCTCCACCTGAATGCGGGTGGCCTGAGCATCGAGGGCATTTTCCAGCAATTCTCGCAGAGCAGCCCCCAGCGAGTCGATCACCTCTCCCGCGGCCATCTGGGCGATCCGCTCTGGGTTCAGGGGTTGGATTTTGGACATGGAGTGAGTTGAGAAAGCAGACTCTCTTCCTGCCAGCTTGTCGCCAAAAGGCCAACAGCGCCGAGCTTTAGCTTAGCTCTCTCCCTCTGTTGCCAGTGGACAGCGCCTTGCCAATGGTTTTCATTAACTTCAAGGCTCCCCTCAGGCCAAGTGAAGGATTGAGGTTCCGCCTTCCTGCCCATCGGTAACCGCCAAGAACTTCGAGAAACTTCGAGAACAAGAGAGCTGAGCGGGTGGCCAGTCATAAGGAAACCTTAAAATCCCAAGGCCAGCCATCAGCCTCTACTAGGATTTAAATAGTAAAATTTCTCATTAATGAGGAGATTATGGCAGCACAGCAAGCTCCGGCCCGAGAGCTATTCAAGGAGGCTTTTGAGAATCGCTACACCTGGGACAAAGACTTTCCTGGCTACCGAGCTGAGATAACCTACTTTCCCAAAGAAGGTGACAGCAGCCTCTCCTTCTCAGGAGTTGTGAGTATTGACCGCAACATGAAGATCGATGTTGCCGGCGTCGAGGACGAGGAGATCCGCCAGAAAATACGGGAACAGATGTGGGAAGTCATGGTGCATCGCGTTCGTCATTCCTTCGACGAGGAACACGGTGGCCACACCTTTGCCTATGGAGAGCCACAAAATTCAGACATCACTGAAGTTCTTGTTTCGGGCTTATCTTCTACCGATAGGTACTGGGTTCAGGGCAAGCACATTCAAATGGTACATCGCCATCTTGCCAATCGGACAATTACAGTCTCAGTTCAAGAGTTTTACGATACAGGTGAGGGCTACCTACCCACTCACTACACTGCTGAGTATTGTAGCCCAGGAACTGGAGAAAAAACTCAAGCAAAGATGATCTACGAAGATCGTTATCAAAAAATAGGTCGGTATTGGATTCTGGTTGAGAGAAGAATTTGGGAAGAGCAGGATGGCCAAAAAAGTTCATCCCCTCAACTTTTCCTCTTCTCTAATATTCGATTTTTCGAATAGCTGAGAAAAATAAGTTTTTCTTTGCGGCTGTGGGCATCTCTAATTATAGAAGGTGATGAGGTGCTCACAGCCAAGCTCAAAACAGATGGCCACAGGGTACAGCCTGTTAAGGACTCAAGGGGTACAATAGCAGCACTTAGCAAACCAACTTCGGAAGGAGGATGGATTGATCAGTAGTAAAGAAGTCTTCACTATCTGCTCCATGCTATATTTCCCAATTCTGCAAAGCTGCCGAATAAAATGCTTCAACACCGACCACATCATCTCAATGGGATTCAACTCCGGCGCATACACAGGCAGGTATAGGATTCGTGCTCCTGTCCCCCTAATCAATTCCTCAACTTCCCGACTCTTGTGGATATTTAAATCCTTCCTCGCATCTAGCTTCGGACATAGCTCGCTTCTCAAAAACTCCAAAAAGTCTCCTTTCTTCATCCCACCCTTGATGACACGACAGCCAACTACACCTCTCAAGGAAATAGCTCCAATAACCGTATACTTTTCACCCTTGTATCTCTGACGATAATGATAAGCCATTTGACCACGTAAACTCCGAGATACTCTCCGCTCCATTCCCTCCCAGACTCCCGTCTGGTCGATGGCAATCAAATCCTCCGCTGGAATATTCCTGACTTCTTGACTATAAGCTAGTCGTTCCCTTTGCACCTCCTCTTCTTTGACTTTTGCACTGCGGTAGGTCTTTTTTTTAGAGTCATTCCTTGCTTTTTCAAGAAATTATGTATCGTGACGATGCTTACATTGATTCCTAAGCGCTCGCGCAACAGTTCTTGATACTGCCACAGGTAGAAGTCTGGGTGTTCTGTAATAATTGCCATCACTTCCTGCCGATGTTGTTCCAAAATGCCCACTCGCTTGGTGCCTGCTTTCTTAGGGGCTAAATCTTGAGTTTGTTGGTACTGTCGCACCCAGCGGTGTACTGTTCTTTTGGTAACCATGAAGCGTTTAGCTACCTGGCGGATGGAGGTGTTACCTGCCTGATAGGCTGCTACAACTCTTTGCCGCAAATCCAAAGAATGAGTCGGCATTCCTTTCTCTCCTTCCTCTTGAATACCTGTACCCTATTTTAAATTAAAAGGCTGTATCTTTTTTGGAGTTACCTATGTCTAAGCTGGACTCAAAAAATGCACCTGGACACCAGGTACTGGCTGCGGCAGGTAAAAAGGCACTTCGACCGGGGGGCTTTGGCGCTACCGAACGGCTCTTCAAGTTTGCCGAGTTCCGTCGAGGAGAAACTGTGCTGGAACTTGCCTCAGGCCTTGGCTACACGGCTATTCGATTGGCAAAGCGCTATGGCATACATGTTACCGGCATTGAGAAAAATCCAGATAACATTGCTCGCACTCGCGCTAATGTTTCTGCAGCAGGGCTAGCCGGCCAAGTTGAGATCCTCGAGGGCGATATCTTTCACCTAGATCAAATCGATCAGAAATTTGACTATGTCTTGGCGGAAGCTATTTTAACAATGCAGTCCGATGCAGGAAAATCTAAGATTTTGTCAGGGATTTACAATTGCCTCAAGCCAGGGGGTAAGTTCCTCAGCCATGAGCTGCGAGTTGAGGGATCCAACAGCGACGCTATCCGCAAGGAGTTATCCTCCGTAATCCATGTCAATGCCAATCCTTTATCTACTGACAGCTGGCTTGCAACTGTTCAGCAAGCAAATCTTACGGTTGTCCAGTATGCCACCGGCCCCTTAACTTTGCTCAATCCCGTTGCTATTGCTACAGAGGAAGGATTGCCGACGCTCTTAACTATGGTGTGGAATGTGCTTACACGTCCTGTAATCCGGCAGCGGATCTTATCTATGAAGCAAATCTTTAGCCGATATCGAAATAACCTAGGCTACATCATACTGATTGCTAAGAAGGAGGCTTAATGATGTCTCTTGTCTCCCCTGAGTCACCTTTTTTGCAGCTCAAAGATCACATTGCTTATTCTGTGGAAGGAGTTCTCAGCAAGATCATTTGGAAAAGTGAAGTCTGCCAACATACTCTTTTCTGTATGGCGGGAGGCACAAGTATTTCCGAGCATACCTCCACAAGGGACGCTACTCTCCACGTCATTGAAGGAACTGGAGTCTTAACCCTTGCAGGTGAGAAGATCTCTCTATCTCCGGGCATATTTGTCTTAATTTCGGCAAATGTTCCCCATGAGTTAGAAGCCACTGCTGACCTTGCTTTTGTTCTGACTTTATCAAAGGCAAGTTAAGAACGCCGCCTTTTACTCAGCCAGCCGCTTAACATCGCCAAAGCAAACATTCCCAGCAAAGCAAAGCCCAGCAGCCACCTTCCCTGCTCTAGGATCCCTGCCCCCAGAGCCACTACTGGGGGTGTAGAGACGGCAATGCCCAAAGCTAGGGCGAGAAGAAAGTTCTGCCATTTTATTTGGGTTAGGCCGGCGGCGTAGGCGACAAAGTCGAATAGGCCCGTCATTAAAAAACCAGCTGTAAGAAAAATATTGTTTTCCAGATAGTTAGCTGAAAGGGCATCGACTTTGTACATCCATTGTCGCCCAACTACTCGCTGTACTAGGTCTCTACCAAACTTTCTGGCTAGGTAGAAGTTAAGTGTACAAGAGATAAAATCAGCAATTGCAATGTAAAGGATTCCCGATCCAAATCCAAAGAGGGCTCCTGCCAAGATGGAGTAAAGGGTGCTGGGTATGGCAGGAATAATAATACTCAGGGAGCGTAATCCAATCAGGGCAAGGGGTGCCCAGGGGCCTAGTTTTGCTATAAATTCTCGAGTTGCCTCTGGATCTAAGCGACGGGCCAGCAAGATGGCAGCTAACAGGACAACAAGCAACAACAGCAGTGAGAGGATGTCTTTCCTTTTTCTGGAATTGATTTTGCTGCTAGAGGACAAATCCTCTGAGGGGGTAGGGGACGATCCTACTGACTCGCCATCTGCTGACTTGTCAAAGGTAGTGCCGGGCGGATAATAGAGTTCATCCTTCAGGATCCAACCTGTTTTCTGTTGCAGATAGGCATGTGTGCTCAAGCCCAGACGCTTTGCCTCGGTGGCAACAGCCTTGTAGTCTAAGCCCAATAGCTCGCAGAGCTCTTTTTGTCGAATACCAGAAGGTGGCTGCATAGGGCAAAAGATCTCTACTTTCTCTGCTAGATGCTTAAGGTTTCCGAGGGATGCTCGAAGTAGGCATGATTTTCATAAGGCTTGTTTTGCTAGTGTAGAAGGTGTCATGTATTTTGCTTTTTAGAGGTTGATAATGATCTTGTGTATTGGCGATGTTCTTAGTTTAGCAGAATTGCAACAGATTCTGTCCCTCATAGCCGATGCTGAATTTGTGGATGGTGCTCTGACGGCAGGCTGGAATGCCAGGCTTGTCAAAAACAATAGGCAAATGCCAAAGGGATCCCTTCAGCAACGGAAGATAGAGGAGATTATCTTGGCAGCTCTAGAGCGTAATTTGTTGTTCCAGATGGCTGCCCGGCCCAAGCTCATTCATTCCATTTTAATTAGCTGCTACGAAGCGGGAATGTCCTATGGCACTCATACCGACGATGCGCTGATGCTCGATCGGCATCAGCTGATGCGCACGGATATTTCCTTTACGCTATTTCTAAGTGCCCCTGAAGACTATGATGGCGGTGAGCTGAAGATCGAGAGTAGCGAGGGGGAGCAAGCCTACAAGCTGCCGGCGGGTGCTTTGATCCTCTATCCTGCTTCCACCTTGCACCGAGTTGAGCCTGTAACCCGTGGGATCCGCTATGCTGCCGTCAGTTGGGTTCAAAGCCTAATTAGGGATCCGCAAGAACGCGAGATCCTCTTTGATTTACAGACTGTGCGGCAGCAGATGTTTCAGGAATCGGGC
Source organism: Synechococcus sp. W55.2 (assembly GCF_047461635.1). Classification (NCBI taxonomy): domain Bacteria; kingdom Bacillati; phylum Cyanobacteriota; class Cyanophyceae; order Synechococcales; family Synechococcaceae; genus Synechococcus; species Synechococcus sp. W55.2. The sequence goes on from NZ_JANSHM010000009.1 coordinate 25,817, forward strand.
AAGACACGCCACTTTGATTTGATCTCCAAAGTTTACGCGAACCTGCTGCGGAAATGGGCAGAGCTCTAGAGGGATCGAAGAAAATAGAGCAGGGCTTCTCTGTCTTCAGCAGCCATATTTTTAAAGATCTCGCGGGAGCGTTCAGCTTCTCCCCCATGCCAGAGAATGGCCTCCTCGAGGCTGCGGGCGCGGCCATCGTGCAAATAGCCGGAGGAGGGCAGAACTGTCTGCGACAAGCCGATGCCCCACAAAGGGGGGGTGCGCCATTCTCGGCCCGTGGCCTCGAAGTCAGCGCGGCCATCTGCTAGTCCTTCGCCCATGTCATGCAACAGCAAATCGGTGTAGGGGTGGATGACTTGGTTGGCCAGGGCAGGGATCTCATGAATGCCGGTTTGTAGCTCTGGTCGGTGACACTTGGCGCATTGGGCTTGGACGAAGAGCTTTTCCCCTCGCTGAACTTGGGGATCCTGCCAAAGGGCGCGGCCAGGAACTGCCAGGGTTTGCACGTAAACGGTTGTTGCTTTGAGAGTGGCCTCGTCAATGTCTTGGCCGCCATCCCCGGCAGGAAAGAGAGGATTCGTAACACCCATATCGTTGGCGTAGGCAGCAGCAGTTTGTTGCCTGAGGTTGGGGGCATTGGCTTTCCAACCAAACCGTCCCAGCACCAAGCGCTGCTGCTCTTGATCCCAGACGTAGTTGGGGCGGCCAGAGATGCCATCTCCATCTGCATCGTCAGGATCAGCTGCTGCTAGGATCTCAGACTCAGGAACTGCCTCCAGTAGGCCAGCTCCAAACACCGGCTGAGGGACCCGCAGGGAGATGAGGACAGGATCAATGGGCGCTCCCTCCAGAGTTAGCAGCTTCACAACAGGGGAACGAAGCCTGTAGGGGGTTCCATCGGCGTACTGTCCGGCCTGTTCCACCCACTGCAACTCCACCTTGGCCTCTGGCCGATAGCCCCGAACGGCCTTTTCTTGAACTTGCGTGCCGATGCCGGGCACAGGAAGGGTATTGCTGTAAGGAGCAATGGCTTCCCATCCAGAGGGTTTGGGAGCAGCAACCGTATCCACCTGAGAGAGGCTAGCTTGGCTGACCCTAACCACCCGCTGTCCTTTCTCAGATTGACCACGGCCATTTTTGACATGGCAGCCGGCACAAGAGTTGTTGTTGAACAAAGGCCCCAAGCCGGGGTTAACGGGTGCTGGAGCCGTTACGAAGCTGGCCTCAAAGGCAATGTCCCCCAGAGCATGCAGCCTGGCCCAGCGAGGATCCAAGTTAGGAGCCGGTTGCTCGTAGGCTGTTGAGGTGCGGTTCCAAAGGGTTGTTTCCCCACCCGCTCGAGGGGGCAATGGCTGGGATCCAGTCTGGAGAGCCAAAACACTCCCCACCCAAAAGGATCCCACCACCAGCATCAGGATCTGTAAGATACGATGCATAGGCTATGGGCATCCGGCTAGCGTTTGTGAGATCTACTGCTGCAAGAGAGGCACAACTCCCTGAGAAAAGCCGTCGAAGGCGCGCTGGATTTGCTCCATAGCAGCGGTGATGGAGCTGCGAGCATTGGCATCACAAAGGCTTTTTTCCATAGGAGCAGGGATCCCTTGTAAGGCCGCCGCCACCTCTTGGAATTGCAATTGAATTTGGTCATCCAAAACTGGATCAATGCCGCGGACAAATTGGCTGAGCCCGCGCCCTTGTCTCCCCCTAAACCCTCCCAAGTAGGCATATTGAACACTGCGCACATTGGCCTGAAACTCGGGTAGGGAATGGTGGGCAAAGCGACTTTCCAAGAGAAAAGGATTTTGCCGGGCAAAGGCTTCGCCAATTTTGACGTTGCCCAGCTCGTCTAGCATGCCGAGAATACCTTGGGCTATTTCTTCAGCAGCAGCCTGCAGCGTGAGATAGCTATTGCTGCCCTCGCCTGCCCTCACCCATTCTTCGCGAAAGGGAGGTAATCCCTCCACCCCCTCTGTCCAGGCTTTGAGCAATTTTTCCGCCGTATCCGCTAAAACCGAACTAACAGCAGCTAAATATTCCCGATCCCGCTCTGTAAAGTCCTCCAGGGACTTGTCGTTATTGACCCCGAAAAGCAAGAAAGCAACGGCATGAAATCCCTTTTGCCCACTCTCTAAGTCCGCCACCATCCCCGGGGCGAGAGGATCCCCACTTTCTAGAACTTCCAGCACCTCCACCTCATTCAGGGGCCATTCGTCCAAGTTCGCATCTAGCCCCAAAGAGGCCGCCGGGCCGAAGGCAAAAGCTTCGCTCTCCTCCCAAGTGATGCGAGCAACAGACCAAGCTTGGCGAGCCGCCTCTAAAGTCCGCGGATTAGGATCTTTGACAAAGGCCTGGATGGCTTGCGACAGCGCTTGGGTATCGGCTGCCAACTGCTCGTAGGCAGGGATCACCACCTGATCCGCAAAGTCAACGAGGATTTGGCGATCTTGAAACTGCTGTTCGGGAGCGAGCACTACCGCTGGCCGGGTGGAGCCTAAGCCCAGAGAACCTCCCCCTTCCTCTCCTCCCTCCCCACCCCCTTCCACAGGGATGGGCCGGCACTCCGGATTCGTCGAAGCCACGCTCAGAACTGGCGGATCGCCTCCAGTGCTCCCAGTAGAAGGCTCCCTTCGAGTTTCCCCACACGCAGCCCCGCTCACCAAAATGTAAAGTCCTATACCTGTCCAAAGCTTGAGATGCCCCGACATATGCACTGACTCCTTTCCTCCCAGCCCTGTCTGGCTTGGCTGAATGATGCCCCATTGTAATCCAGTTGTTGAGACTTAGTCTTAAGAAAATCAAGATTTTTTGTAATTGCTTACAATTTGCTCTTTCCCCCAACTGGTTCCCTAGAGGGGAGCCCTTGGGACTTTTTGCCATCGTTTCTGGTTGTTAATAAAAATTAACTTCTTGAACTTGATAGTTTTTCTCAATAAGTTTAGAGTATATCAGGGATCGCTATTGAGATTTAATATCAATAGTGGTCGCGTGTCTCGAAAGGATGTGTCCAGGAGGCCAGGGCCGGGCTTGAGGCGAGGTCTCTGGCCTTTTTCTGGAAGGAACTCGGGAAGTCAGGAGAGACGGATATGACAGCGACGACATCAGCGCAAGAAGGCCAATCTAACTTGCAAAAGCAGATCCCCTGGTGGGCGGGCAACGCCCGTTTGACCGATCTTTCTGGCCGACTGTTGGGGGCCCACGTGGCCCATGCCGGGCTCATCGTTCTCTGGGCCGGTATCATGACCCTATTCGAGTTGGCCAATTTTGACCCGACCCAGCCGATGTACGAGCAGGGGCTAATCCTGTTGCCCCACTTGGCCAGCTTGGGGCTGGGAGTGGGATCCGGCGGGGAAATTCTGGATACCGGTATCTACTTTGCGGTGGGGGCCGTACATCTGATTAGCTCTGCTTTTTTGGGGTTTGGCGGTATTTTTCATGCCCTGCGGGGGCCGGCGGTGCTGGAGGCCAAAGCCTTCCCCCTGTTTAGCTATGACTGGCAGGACAAAAACAAGATGACCACCATCCTAGGGATCCACCTGGTGCTGCTGGGACTGGGGGCATGGCTGCTGGTGCTTAAGGCAACAGTGTTTGGCGGATTGTTTGACCCTGGGGTGGGAGAGGTGCGCACCATCCTTCCCAATTGGAATCCGTTTGGGCACCTGTTGGGCGCGGAAGGACGCCATTGGATAGCAGGGGTGGACACTTTGGAAGACGTGGTGGGCGGCCACCTCTGGCTGGGCTTGCTCTTGGTGGCGGGGGGCATTTGGCATATCGTGACCAAGCCTTTTGGCTGGGCAGAGCGAATTTTTGTCTGGTCGGGAGAGGCTTATCTTTCCTACAGCCTGGGAGCTTTGGCCTTGATGGGGTTTATTGCTGCCTATTTTGTTGCGGTTAACCCAGTGGTTTATCCCGAAGTTTTCTATGGGCCGCTGCTTCAGGTGGGCTTGGATCGCTATCCCTTTTTTGAGCAAGGAGAGGCTCTCACGTCTAGGGTTTGGCTGGCCAATGCCCACTTTTGGCTGGCCTTTTTCTTCCTTCAGGGCCACCTTTTCCATGCCCTGAAAGCCCGAGGATTCAATTTCCGTACCGGCAGAGTAGAGCTCGCTGCACAGCAGGCCTAACGGCACGCTGAAGGCATTGACTATCTAGCCATCTGATTTTGAGCTTCGCAGTTGCAGTTTCGAGGTAGGAGCAATGGCAAAAATAGGTCTATTTTTCGGCACTCAAACCGGAAATACCGAAAGAGCTGCCGAGATGATTCAAAAAGAGCTGGGCGAAGACAATGTAGATTTAATTGACATTGCCGAGGCCAGCATTGAGGACTTTGAGAAGTACGACTACTTAATCATCGGCTGTCCAACTTGGAATATTGGGGAGCTTCAGGCTGATTGGGATGGTTTTTTCCCAAATTTGGATGAGATCGATTTTTCCGGTAAGACGGTAGCCTACTTTGGAGTTGGGGATCAGTTGGGCTATCCCGACAACTTTCAAGATGCCATGGGGATCCTGGCCAAAAAAATTGCCGAGCGTGGCGGCAAAAATGTCGGCTCCTGGCCTACAGAAGGCTACGAGTTCAACGAGTCTAAGGGAGTGGTTGACGGTGAGTTTGTCGGCCTTGCTCTGGACGAAGATAACCAACCAGAGCTGACGGAAAAACGAATTAAAGAGTGGACGGCTAAACTAAAAACGCTCTTCAATCTGTAATTCAAACCCGGCTTCTTAACTTGTCATTGATACTGTGGGAGTTTGTCATGACCGGCGCAGTTCTATCTTCATCGCCTACTTCTGCTGAGGGATCCCCTCAGGTCAGTTGGTTGGCAGGGAATGCTCGTTTGCTCAACCTATCCGGAAAGCTGCTGGGGGCCCACGTGGCCCATGCGGGGCTGATCATGCTGTGGGCCGGCGGCATGACCTTGTTCGAGGTGGCCCACTGGGATCCAAATCAACCTATGTACAGCCAGGGGCTGATTTTGTTGCCCCATCTGGCCAGCTTGGGCATCGGCGTCAACGCAGAAGGGGTGGTTACGGATCCCTATCCCTTTTTTGTCGTGGGCGTTCTGCACCTAATTGCCTCGGCAGTGCTGGGGGCAGGAGGGATCTTCCATGCCCTTTTGGGACCAGAGGTGCTGAGCAAGGGGAAAACCTTTGCCGAGTTTTTCGGCTACGACTGGGAAGATGACGACAAGATGACCACCATCCTCGGCATCCACCTGCTGCTGCTGGGGCTGGGTGCATGGCTGCTGGTGGCCAAGGCTCTCTTTTGGGGAGGGCTGTACGATGCCAACCTGGGCCGCGTGCGGATCGTTGCGGATCCCACCCTCAATCCGCTGCGGATCTTCGCCTACTTGACGCCGCTGATGGGTCAGCAGGGCATGGCCGCCGTGGACAACCTGGAAGACCTGGTGGGGGGACACATCTATGTGGGCCTGCTCTGCGTGCTGGGGGGATGGTGGCACATAGCCACGCGCCCCTTTGCCTGGGCCAAGCAAGTCTTGATCTACTCGGGCGAAGCCTACCTCTCCTACAGCCTGGGGGCCCTGGCTTACATGGGCATCTTGGCGGCCTATTTTGTCAGCGTCAATGAGATCGCCTACCCTGCGGCTTTTTACGGGCCGCTGGGGCTGGCCGCTGACGAAAGGGGAATTGTAAGCAGCCGTACCTGGTTGGCTACAGCCCACTTTGTCTTGGGGATCCTGTTTTTGGCGGGGCACATCTGGCATGCCATCCGGGCGCGGGCGGCGGCCAGCGGCTTTGACTTCCAGCGCGGGGGCTGGGTGCGAGCCACAGATCCCCAGGTGGGCAACTTGGACACGCCGGTAAACCAGGGCGATCTCACCCTGCTGCTGCTGCAAAACCTGCCCATCTACCGGGAGGGCTTGTCGCCTTTCCTGCGCGGTTTGGAGATCGGCATGGCCCATGGGTACTTCCTGGTGGGGCCGTTTTACAAGTTGAGTCCGCTGCGGAATTCGGAGCAAGCCCTGACGGCAGGTACGCTGGCGGCCATTGGTCTGGTGCTGATCCTAACGGTTTGTCTTTCGATCTATGGACGAGTCTCTTTTCCGCGCTCGCGGCTGGTGGCGGTGGTGAACACCCCCTATGGAGAGGTGGCCTATCCGACGCCGGGAGTGCAACTGATGGCGGAATCGCAGGGATCCCCTCAGCCGGTGCGAGTACCGGCAGGATCGGAGGACTTGCCCGAAAACTTGCGCACCCGTGCCGGCTGGAGCCAGTTGGCGGGAGGGTTTCTGGTGGGCGGCGTTGGCGGTGCCCTGTTTGCCTACATGCTCCTGAACAGTGCGGACGTGTTGGCCCAGATTTTGCCTGGGCTGTGAATGAGGTTTGAGGCTCCCTGGTTCGGGGATCTGCAGAAAGGAGAGGGGTATTGTCCCCTCTCCTCTATCCAGATCGGCTCGGATCCTTTGGGCCGCATTTTCCAATGGCAATTGCACTGTTCACAATTGCATGGTTCAACCGCACTTTGCCGGTTGGTTTCTGGCTACTGGACTTTGTAGATCTTTTGTTTGGCTAGCAGCCTTGATGGTTTTAACAGTCGAGATGGAATAGCGAATATGAGTTTAAGCTCCGCTTCTGCGCTCGCTTTTGAGGCCCTGTATCTGGGCATTTCTCCCAGTCTCAAGCTCTTTGATCAGCCTTTATTAGGATCCCTGGGGAAATGCTTTCGGATAGCCTACTGGGAGTACCACCAAACCCAGGATGAGCCTTGTAGCCTGGAGACTGTAATCACGCTGCTATACGAATATCTCAAAGCTTGGGATCGACCCGTTCATCTTATCGGCCACGGCTTGAGCGGGGTGGCCGCTTATCTTTTTGCCTGCCGTTACCCACAGCGGTTACAGTCTCTGACCTTGCTGGCCGTGGGAGGTTGGCCTGCTACCACTTGGCATGCCCATTTCTATGTGCAGCGAAAAATCTTTTGCTGGAGTCGGGAACAACTCTTGGTGCGTATAGCCCAGAGCCTTCTACCTACTTCAGAACAGTGGCGAGCACGCTCACTCTCCTATGCTCTGGCTAAAGATTTGGATACTTCTCCCATACCTCACTCCCTATTTCAGGTGATAGCGATTCCAGCCCAGAAAGTGTCGGTGCCGATGTTGGTTTGCGCCAGCAAGGATGACCCCATTGTGGATCCTGCTTCGCTCGAGAAGTGGAGAAACCACCTAAAGCCAGGGGATCAAATGTGGTTTTGCCCTGAGGGGCGACACTTTTTTCATTATTCTTTTCCAAGTTTGGTCAATCTGAAAATAATGGATTTTTGGCAGGAATTGAGTAAACTTCAGCCCAGCATGGCTTAGGGCGGCTGGACTTTCGCGGGATGATAGAATGGCTACTCATCCAAACAGCAGAGGAGCTCCGTTTGCAGCTAGGGCGAAGCAGCCCAGGTGGAGCCCCTGACAACAGGAAAACGGGCAGGGGTGGAATGAGGCCATTGAGCTCCCGGTAAAATTGATAGAATAGGGCAAGCCCCCAACTTGGATAGGGAATGGGCTTGACCGCGGAATCCGCGACTATGTTCGACAAGCTGCTCTTTCCCATCGACAACTCGCGTGAGACCAGCCACGCCTTGCCCTTGGTGGCAGACATAGCGCAGCGCTACAAAAGTCAGGTGTACTTGCTCTCTGTACTGGATGCCGCGGAGCTGGACGCGGAGAGGGCGGAACAAGCTCGGCAAAACATCCACAACCTGCTCAAGCAAACGGAGTCTGGCCTGCATCAAATCGGCCTCAACAGCGTCAAGAGTGAGTATCGAGAGGGAAAGGTGCCTTTTGTCATCTGTGATGTGGCAGACGAGCTGGAGATTAGCCTAATTGTAATGGGATCCCGCGGCCTCACCCTCTCCGGAGAGGGGCAGAATAACTCTGTCAGCCACCGCGTGATCGATCTTGCCCCCTGCCCGGTGTTGGTCGTGCCCTGAGGAGAGGGATCCCATTGACTGCTTGTTTCCCGTACTGCTCAGCCACAGCCTCTGGCCGTTCCTGGAACGCACTACGCGCCCACCAGTAGCAAGCGCACCGTCTTGGCATGTAGCTGGCGCTGCTTTCTGACCGCTATCTTGGAGGTCTGAAACTTGAGCAGCAAGACAATAAACCAAGACAATAAACAATGTCAAATAATGTCAAAGAAAATGTCAAAGAATAAATAAATGTCAAAGTTGTCCACCCAGAACCTGGCCGCCTTGGCGCTCATCCCGCAAGTCTTGAATGGGCCAACGCAAACAATGACTGCCACTTTCTGGTTTGGTACGGGACTGCCTTCGCCCAATCTGGTAGAGAAGGCAAGATGTGGTGAGTAGCTACTTGCATCCAGGTGGACGCTCGCCTTCTAAAGACTTCAGAAAATCTAGGGTGCGGTTATAAACAAACCGAGCTGTTCCCAACCACTGCTGCAGCGTCTGTCGCTGTTGTGCTGTCGGATACATCTCGTCCCCCAATCTTTTTGCCGGCGCCGGAGATGGAAACTTGCCGGTTGTCTCACCGCCATTTGGAATGGTCAACTGCAAGCCCAAAATCTGGGGGCGCGCAGGGAGGCCGAGACCTCCCTGCTTGTATACTTCTCTTGCGGCTGAGCTGAGCTCGAGGCCAAGCATGATCCCACCGCAAACTGCTATTCCCCAAGGGGCTGAGATCCTCTGCATCGGCACAGAATTGCTTTTGGGAGAGATCACCAATACCAATGCCCAGTACTTGGCAGCCGAGTTGGCGCAACTGGGGATCCCCCACTATTACCAAACGGTGGTGGGGGATAACGAGGCCCGCATTCACCACGCGCTGGAGGTGGCCTGTGGTCGTTCCAGCTTGATTCTGATCACCGGGGGTTTGGGGCCGACGCCGGACGATCTCACCCATGAGGCGCTGGCTTCCTTTTTTGGGGCGGAGATGGTGGAGCACCCCCAAGTGTGGGAAGAGATCCTGCAAAAGTACGGGCAGCGGGGCCTTGTGCCCTCGCCGAGCAATCGCAAGCAGGCTTTTCTGCCCCGGGGAGCGAGGGTGTTGCCCAACCCGCTTGGCAGCGCCTGTGGCCTCATCTGGCAGCCCCGGCCCGACCTGCACATTCTCACCTTCCCTGGGGTGCCGCGGGAGATGCAACACATGTGGCGGGAGACCGCCGTGCCTTATCTGCGCTCCATCGGCTGGGGAAAAGAGGTGTTCTACAGCCGGGTACTGCGCTATTGGGGCATTCCCGAATCGACGCTGGCCGAACGGCTGGGATCCCTGTTGGCGGGGGAAAACCCTACGGTGGCTCCCTACGCCAGCCAGGGGGAGGTACGCCTGCGGGTTACCGGACGTGCTCCCAGTCGTGAAGAGGCCCAAGCCTTGATCGCCCCGGTGGTGGAGCAGATTTTACAGATTTCTGGAGAAGACTACTTCGGCAGCGATGACGCCACCTTGGCTGGTGTGGTGGGGGAGCTGTTGCTGCAGCGGGGTCAAACTCTGGCGGTGGCAGAATCCTGCACCGGCGGGCTGCTGGGGCAGTTGGTGACCGGGATCCCGGGCAGCTCCCGCTATTTTGTGGGGGGGATCGTGGCCTACGACAACCGCATCAAGGAGCAGCTTTTGGGGGTGAAGCCGGAAACCCTACGGCAGCAAGGGGCTGTCAGCGAGGCGGTGGCCGCCCAAATGGCTCTTGGGGCCAAGCAAGTCCTGGGCTCCGACTGGGCCTTGAGCATTACCGGCATTGCCGGGCCGGATGGGGGGACACCCACCAAGCCGGTTGGCCTTGTGTATCTGGGTTTGGCGGATCCGCAAGGGAAGGTGGAAGTACACGAGTACCGGTTTGGCAGCCTGCGCGGCAGAGAGGGGGTGCGTTGGTGGAGCGCCCAGACGGCTCTGGATCGCTTGCGGCGGCGCTTGCTCTGCTACCCCCTTTAGGGGGGATCCAGTCTCTCGGGGTTGGATCCCTGAGTAAGCTGGGGGAGCAGATGGATCCAACCGATCTCCAGAAGCAGACCCTACCAGGCAAGGAGCAAGCCGATGATCCCCGATGCCGTCCAGGCGGGCAAGGAAGCCCTGCGGCAGGGCCGCCTTCAAGAGGCCATCCAACTTTTTGAAGGCTACCTGGCCCAATCCCGTCAGCAGGACAAAGCATTAGGGATCCCGGCAGACTCATCTGACGGCGAAGCCCTGGAAGCCCAAATGAACCTGGTGCGGGCCTACCACCAGTTGGGCCAGACGGAGAAGGCACGGTCCCTCTGCCTAGAGCTGCTGCAACACCCCAACCCCCAGGCGCAAGGCTGGGCCAAGAAGATCTTGCTTCGCCTGCCTACTGCAACAGAGTTCCTGGCTGCTCCGTCCGCCAAACCTGTCGAACCGCGTTCTGCTCCCCCAGAGGAGCCGTCTCCTGGAGCGGGATCCCTGTCCACCCGTCAACGGGCCGCCCAACTGGGTATGAAGATCCCCCTGCCGGAGCGGGCCGGCCCCCTGCATTGGGCCAAGTGGGGATCCCTGGGGGTGGGCATTGTCTTCCTTTGGTGGCTGAGCTTTGTGTTGGTAGGCAGCCATCTGGATTTTGGCCGGCTGAGTTTTCCGCGGCAGCTTTGGTTTTTGCAGGGGTTGCTGCCCTGGCTGCGCAATGGCCTGCGGTGGTTGGTGGCCGGCAGCCTGGCGGTCAACTTTGGAGTAGGCCTTCTCTTTTTTGCCCCCTGGCTGATGGATCAGCTCCACCAACGGCTGCACAAGTTGCGTTGGGCCAGGCTTGGCGAAATCGAACGCCACAGCCCCGAAACGGCGCGCCTGCTGCAGCGCATCTGTGCCCAAAACCAGCTAAAACAGCCCCGACTGGGGGTGATCCCGGATGCTGGTCCGCTGGCCTTTGTTTACGGCACTTTTTCTGATGGCTGCCGCATTGTGGTCACCCAAGCCCTGTTGCAGGAGCTTTCTGAGGATGAGATTGCCGCCGTCTACGCCCAGGCCCTGGGGCGAATTGTTAATGGAGATATCCTGGTCATGACCCTGCTGGGATCCCCGATTCAACTGGTTTACCTGGCCCTAGAGCAGGTGAGCCAACTGGGAAGCAAACGGCGGGATCTCATCGGGCATGTGGCCCCGCTGCTCTACCTCATCTACACGGTGCTCTCCTACCCGCTGTTTTTCCTCTCCCGCCTGGGCACCTACCATGCCGACCATTTTGCTGTAGAGGCGACTGGCAACCCGAACGGGCTGATTGCTGCTCTGCTCAAATCGGCTGCTGGCCTGCAGGAGGCCCACAAAAACGACCGCCGACCTTCCTCGCTGTTGCACTGCACCCGCCTGTTCAGCTTTTTGGACTTCAAAACCATCGCCGCTGCCAGTGCTGCCGCCCGCCTCCAGGATCCCTCCCAAGCTGGCCAAGTCTTTCTTTGGGATCAAATCAACCCTTGGGCCCGCTGGATGCAGGTCAATTCCAGCCATCCGCTGCCGGGGCACCGCTTCAAGGTCTTGGCGGGATATGGAGAGCGGCTGCGCCTCCTGCCGGAGCTGAGCCTGGGATCCGGGTCCAAATTGGATGTGGCCCGCCTGCAAAGCCGGTTTTGGCTGGATCTGGCCATCTACGCAGCCGAAGTGGTCGGGATCCTCATTGGCTGGCTGGTGGGGCTGATCCTCTACCTGCTGCTGCAAAACCGTCTCGATCCCAAGGTGATCGCGGCAGCAGCGGTGGTGGGCTACGGGGTGGGCTTGTGGGCCAAAGCGGGGTTGATGTACGGGGGATCCCTGCCGGCAAGGCCGACGGATGTGCTCAGCTTGCTGGCGGATCCCGACGCGGATCCCTGCCGCGGACAATGGGTGGAGCTGGAGGGGGAGTTGGTGGGACTGGGCCCCTCCGGCTATCAACTGGGGGCAGAGCTGAAGCTGCAAGATGCCACAGGGCTGATCCCGGTGCGCTTCACCTCCCTTCTGGGCCCGGTGGGCAATGTCTTTTCCGGCCTGAAGCGGATCCGCGCCCTGGTGGGCCGGCGCGTCAAAGTGGTGGGCTGGTTCCGCCGCGGCAATACTGCTTGGGTGGATCTGGCCTACGTCCAGGTGGGATCCAATAAGCTGCACAGCCGACCGCGCCTTTGGCTGGTTGTGTTCGGCTTGGGAGTCATCCTGCTGGGGATTTGGGGGGCGTTCTATTTCCCCAACTTGGCCTCTTACCTGCGGCGGTGGTGAGCCAGGCTCTCTTCCAGTTGGCTGAGAAAACTAGCGGCGAGAGGGCGTTAACTGTGCCTTGCGCAGGCGCACCGACTGGGGCGTGATCTCCACCAGCTCATCCTCGCCGATGTATTCCAAAGCCCGCTCCAGGGTCATCTCCACCGGCGCTTGCAAGTGCACCAGCTCCTCCCCGCCCGCAGCCCGGTGGTTGGTCAGTTGCTTGGTCTTGCAGACGTTCAGCTCCAAGTCTTGGGGACGGTTGTGCTCGCCCACGATCATGCCCTTGTAAACGCGGGTACCTGGCGTAATAAAGAATACACCTCGATCTTCCGCATTCTTGAGGGCATAGGTAGTGGCCACCCCTTCTTCAAAAGCAATCAGCACCCCGTTGCGGCGCATTTCCATCTCAGAGGTCAGGGGACGGTATTCCAAAAAGCTGTGGCTCATGATCCCCTCGCCGCGGGTGATGCGGATAAACTCCCCCCGAAAGCCGATCAGCCCTCGCGCCGGAATGACAAACTCCAGCTGAGCCCGACCATCGGATCCCACCATCATGTTCTGCATTTCTCCCCGCCGTTGCCCCAGCCGCTCGATGCAGGCCCCCACCGTCGCTTCCGGCACATCCAGCACCAAACACTCATAGGGCTCATAGGGCTGGCCGTTGACCTCGCGGAAAATCACCTTCGGTTGCCCCACCTGAAACTCATAGCCTTCCCGCCGCATGGTTTCTAGCAGGATGCCCAGGTGCAGCTCGCCTCGCCCCGACACCAAAAAGCGATCCGGCGAATCGGTTTCTTCCACCCGCAGCGCCACGTTGGTTTCCAACTCCCGCATCAGGCGCTCCCGCAACTGTCGCGAAGTTACAAAAGTACCCTCTTGCCCGGCGAAGGGGGAGTCGTTGACGCAGATCATCACCTGCAATGTGGGCTCGTCCACTTTGATGAGCGGCAGAGCCTGGGGATTTTCGGGAGAGGTGAGGGTATGGCCGATGTTGGCCTCGGCAAACCCCGCCACAGCAACAATGTGGCCGGCGGTAGCTTCCGTCAGCTCGATGCGCTGCAGGCCCTGAAAGCCGAACAGCTTGGTTACTTTGCCCTTGGCAATGGATCCATCCTCTTTCACCACTGCCAATGGATCCCCCAGGCGGATGGTGCCGTTGTGGATCTTGCCGATCACAATCCGGCCCAGGTATTCCGAATACTCCAGCGTGGTGACCTGCAGCTGCAGGGGCTTGCCGGGATCCCCAATGGGAGGTGGGACATGCTTGAGAATGGCCTCGAAAAGAGGCTTCATATCCAGGGATCCGCTGTACTTCCCTTCCAGAAAGTCTTTGAGATGGGCTTCTTCCAGGGCAAAGCCGCGCAACCCAGAGGCAAATAGATAGGGGAAGTCGCACTGGTCTTCGTCTGCCCCCAGCTCCAAGAACAAATCCAGCACCTTGTCGACGGCTTTGTAGGGCTCGGCGCGAGGCCGATCAATCTTGTTGACCACCACAATTGGGCGCAGGCCCTTCTCCAAGGCTTTGCGCAGCACAAAGCGGGTTTGCGGCATCGGGCCTTCGTTGGCATCCACGATCAACAGGCAGCCCTCCACCATCCCCAGCACCCGCTCCACCTCGCCCCCGAAATCGGCGTGGCCAGGGGTGTCGACGATGTTGATCAAGGTTTCGCCGTAGCGGACGGCTGTGTTTTTGGCCAAGATGGTGATGCCCCGCTCCCGCTCCAGCGTGTTGCAGTCCATCACACAGGTGGGAATGTCTTCCCCCTCCCGAAAGATGCCCGCCTGGCGTAACAGGGCATCCACGAGGGTGGTTTTGCCATGGTCAACATGGGCAATGATGGCGACGTTGCGGATGGGGAGTGACATAGATAATCAGCCAGAGGAACATTGCCCTATAGGCAGGAGAGCCCTAGGGATCTCTTTACAACTTTAGCGCAAAGAAGCGTTACATCGCTAAACAGTTGAGCGCCCTTGACTCTGGGCTTAGCCCCAGCACTCCCAAAGGGTTATCCCGACTGCCTCAATATCCAGAGGGATCCCCTACATATCGGCGCCGCGCAGGTAAAGCACTAGGATGACCGCCGGGCCTGCCAAGACGATCAAGGCCAGCAGAGCCAACTGCACAAAAACTTCGTATTGTCCGAACATAATCCCAGATCCTGTGGCTTACGCTTTGTATCCTAAGGGGTGCCCTCCACCCCAGATGGGAGAGCTGTTACAATTCTTCAAGTCATGCGCTCTTCGCCAAGGGATCCCTAGCGCTCCTGCTGGGCTTGAAACACCACCGGATCCAGGTTGAACAGTTCCTGCAAGATCCGCATGGCTGCCCGCCGCGCCTCAATATCCCGTTTGGCCCGCAGTTGCACCATCGGGTCGTGCAAGATCTTGTTGACGATGCCGCGGGTCAAGGCGTCGATCACCTCCAGGTGCTTCTCGGCAAAGTCCTTGCCCAGGCGGGAGAGAGCTTTTTCCATCTCCTGCTCGCGGATGGACTCCACCTTGTGGCGCAGGCTGGAAATGGTGGGCACCGTCTCCAGAGAACGCCACCACTCCATGAATTGATCCACCTCTTCTTCCACCAGGGCTTCGGCAGCCAGAGCCAGCTTTTGCCGTTGGGCGCGGTTTTCTTCCACGACGCGGGAGAGGTGATCCACATTGAACACCTGTACCCCCTTCAGCTTTTCCACGTCGGGATCGATGTTGCGGGGCACAGAGATATCCACCAACAACAGCGGCTGATCTGGCTGCAGCACCCCTGCCAGTTGCTGGTAGGTGAGGATCGGCTGGGTGGCACCGGTGCTGGTGAAGACCAAGTTGGACTCGGCCACGCTGCTCAGCAGCGACTCCCAGGGCAACACCTGGATCGGCTGCTCGAATTGCTTGGCCAGGGCTTCGGCCCGCTCCAAGGAGCGGTTGACCACCGTGATATCGACTGCCCCTTTGGCCAACAGGTGCTGCACCAACAGACGGGCCATTCTCCCCGCCCCCACCACGGTAACTTTGCCCTGAGAGAGGGATCCCTGCTCTTGCAGAGCCAACTCCACCGCTGCCGAGCTGATGGACATGGCGCCGGTGCCGATCTCCGTTTCGGTACGGACGCGCTTGCCGGCGGTAATGGCTGCCTTAAAAAGGCGATTGAGGATGCGATCCATGCCGTTGCAGGCTTGGCCCAGTTGCTGGGCTTTTTTCACCTGCGAGAGGATCTGCCCTTCTCCCAGCACCAAGCTATCTAGCCCGGCAGCCACCCGCATCAGGTGGGTTACCGCATCCTGGTAAAGAAGGGTAAACAGGTGCGGACGCAGTTGGGGCAAGGGGATCCCTTTCAGCTCAGCCAAGAACTGCATCGTCTGCCGGACACCACTCTCCATTTCTGAGGTGACGATGTAGACCTCCAGCCGGTTACAGGTGCTGAGGATCGCAGCCTCCTCAATGTGGGGGTGGGCGCGAAGCTGCTGGATCGTCTCTCCCACCTCCGCCTCCGCGATGCTGAGGCGCTCCCGAATCTCCACAGGAGCTGTGCGATGGCTAAGACCGACAACCGCGATAAACATGCCTCTCCGTCGTCTGTACAGCAACAGCAAAAGTTATTAAAAACAAAAACTCTGAACAAAAGCAAATATTGTTTCAGAAAGAAGGCAAAAGCTGTAACCGATATGGGGGATCCCTTGAGTCGGTTCCAGCAAGCTTAGGTAACTTTTCTCAGCCTACCTAAACCCTAAGACCAGTATCGAACCGGTTTTGCCGGATTTTGCTGAAGAGTTATTACGTTTTTGCGGGTTGGGTCTTGATAGACTTCGTAACTTTCCCAAAAAGGCAAGGGCGACCTCCAGCAGGGGAAAGCCGCCCCGATCTGCGAGGATGTTAGATAGGGATCCCTTAGCGCAGCTGCAGTCCGCGGGGCTGCTGGCCATCTTTCATGTGGATGGTATCCACAAAGCGCACCGTGCGGGATTGGCTGGAAATCACCAAGGTCTCGGTGCGGGCCCCACCCCCAAAGAAACGTACCCCGCGCATCAAGTCACCATCGGTGATCCCGGTGGCAGCAAAGAGCACTTCCTTGCCACTGGCCAGCTCTTCACACTCCCACACCTTGTCGGGATCCTCGATGCCTTTTTCTTTGAGTTCCCGTCGCGTTTCCTCCACGGGTGGCAAGTAGGTGCCTGCCTGAACCACCTCGGGATCGTAGATCAGCCGACCTTGGAAGTGGGCGCCCAAGCACCGCAGAGCGGCTGCCGAGATCACCCCCTCAGGAGCAGCTCCGATCCCCATCAGGGCATGAATGCCGGTGCCATTGAAGCCTGCCGAGAGAGCCGCCGAGATGTCGCCATCGGTAATCAGCTTCACCCGCGCCCCCGCCTCTCGAATTTGGCGAATCAGATCGAGGTGGCGCTTGCGATCCATGACCACCACCGTCAGATCGGAGATCTCCCGATCCAGGCTTTCGGCGATGATCTTGAGATTTTTCTCTGGCGGATAGTCGATGTGCACCTTGCCCTTGGCCTGGGGCGGAGCCGCCAGCTTTTGCATGTAGATGTCCGGGGCGTGGAGAAGGCCACCTTTCTCGGAGATGGCCAGCACCGCCATAGAGCCGTTTTGGCCTTTGGCCACTAGGTTGGTGCCCTCGCAGGGATCCACAGCAATATCGATCTCCACTAGCTCTTCCACACGGCAGAACTGCTCAGCATCCGGGCGGGTACAGATGCCCACTTCTTCGCCGATGTAGAGCATGGGGGCCTCATCGCGGGTTCCTTCCCCGATGACGATGCGACCGCGCATAGGGATCTGGTTGAGTTTCTCCCGCATGGCCTCTACAGCCACCTGGTCGGCGGTCTTGTTGTCCCCTTTGCCCATCCAGCGGGCGGCGGCAATGGCAGCCTGCTCCACAACTTCGATGATCTCTAGCCCCAACTTGTTGTCCACGGTGTGCCCCCTTGCTGATCTCAGAATGGTGAAGGCCAACTTAAGGATATCTTCAGACTCTTCCCCTCAGTTTACCAGGGCAGGCTTCTCCTCGGGATCCCATTCTCTCAACCCCAATAAGCTGAGAGAACAAATCTCCCAAAGCCAGTCAGGAAGAGCGATCCCCGTCTTGGTGGCTCGCTATTGTCGCTTGGGGATCAGGGATGGTAGCCTATTTTAAGGGCAATAAGTTTTTCTTAACGCAATTAAAAAAACGCAATGAAAAGATACGCTTTCGTCAACCGTTCCGGACAGGTTCAGGTGATCCGAACGATCCCCGGCCACTGGGAGCGCACCCTCTTCCCCGGCCAGCAGGCGATTTTTGAGGCGGAGCCGGACGACTATCTGGAAGTCTACAGTTGCTGCTGCTCCACCGCCATCCTGGAAGAGCGCCGCCTCTGTCGCTATCTGGTGGATTCTTCCTCGCCTGAGGTTGACCTCTACCTGTGGTCATCTTCGCAACGGGGAACTCTGGCGGATGCGTTGAACGGTTGACACGCTCCACCGACTTGCTTCCACGCGGCAGCAGAAGGTGTCTTGGCAAGAGGACTCGGCTTGCCCAAGATAACTAGGTTGGGGATCGCTTCTCCTGAGGCCGATCCCCGAGTTTTTCAGAGGGCGGACGCGGCTCTGGAGAAGGGGCATCGGGGGGACGGGTCAGGCAACTGCCCCGCGCAGCGTCGCGAAAGGTATCGATGCGCTCCACACAATTTTGATGGCCGCAATAGGGGCAATACAGGCGATCCCCAGGTTGGGGCTCCACATCGGCCTGGCTCCACCACCGCCGACAGCGGTCACAACAAAAGTGATAGAGGAACTCCAGCGCCACTCTCATGGGATCCCTTGCAGAGCCGAACCGATCAGCATGGAAAAATGGGGATTATCCGGATCCCAGCAGTTGGGATCCCTCCCTAGCCCTCGGATTAAGACAAACTCATTATGAGTATGGTATGTTAGGTTTGGTTTACATTTGCACTTTACCGCAAGGAGCGTTGATTTATGTCTCAGGAAGGATGCCTGCGAGTGGGGCAGCCCGCTCCCGATTTTTCGGCCACCGCCGTCTATGACATGGAATTCAAGACGGTGAAGCTCTCCGACTACAGGGGTAAGAAGTATGTGGTGTTGTTTTTCTACCCCTTGGACTTCACCTTTGTCTGCCCAACGGAGATCACGGCCTTTAGCGACCGCTATGACGACTTTGCCAAGCTGGATACCGAGATCCTGGGCGTCTCGGTGGACAGCGAATACTCTCACTTGGCCTGGATCCAGACCGACCGCAAGGCTGGAGGGGTGGGTGAGCTGAGGTATCCTCTGGTCTCTGACCTGAAAAAGGAGATCAGCGCTGCCTACAATGTCCTGGATCCGGAGGCCGGTGTGGCGCTGCGCGGCCTGTTCATCATCGACAAAGAAGGGATCATCCAGCACGCCACCATTAACAACCTGGCCTTTGGCCGCAGTGTGGATGAAACCTTGCGCACCCTGCAAGCTATCCAATACGTGCAATCTCACCCCGATGAAGTTTGCCCGGCCAACTGGCAGCCCGGCCAGAAAACCATGCACCCCGACCCAGTGAAATCCAAGGAGTTCTTCGCGGCGATTGCCAAGTAGGTTGGCCCAGATCCTGCCTCAGGGATCCCGGGCTTTTTCGGGTATGGCTCCAGCCCCGGGTGGGCTGGGGCTTTTCTTCGCCAGGGGCAGCCCGACTCTTCCCAAAAGGGACAAGCAACAGCAGAGGGGCTGGGGGTGAGGGCCGTCGGCAACCGCTCCAAAACCAGGTGCCCGCGAACAAATAAAGATCCCCTGAATTGACCAGGGGATCCGACAAGACAAGGGCCGCTGGACTTAGTCCCAGGGTTTCCCGCCGGTGAACTTGTAGGTAATCGGCTCCTTGTTTTTGCCGATGTTGCGATCCACTTTGCCGACGGGCTCGCGGCCTTCGTTGACCTTCTCGGGAAAGACGCCGTCTTTGGGGTGCACCAACACAGGCTCTCCACCCGCCGGAATGCGGAAGATCTGGTAGTCGTTGATCTTGTAGTCGGATCTCAACTGGGCACCCAGCGCCAAACACTGCTCTTTGCGGGCAAAGGTGAGAAAGTTTTTGCCTTCCACCATCTCAGCAGCGCCGCCAGTGGGCATTTCAAACACCTGCCCCGGCTTGCCCGTCCAGGTAATGACGTATTTTTCTTCGGTTTCGGCTGCGCTCAACAGCCCTCCGGTGGATCCCCCAAATAGAGGCAGCTTTGCTCCCTGACGAGGATCGCCTTCCATCACAGCCATAGTCTACCTTTCTCAACTCGTTGTGGTTTGCGGTGGTTTGCCTTGTCCAAACCGCGGTTTGCGGCGCGAAGCACTTTGAATCTACCACTGACTCGATTTTTGGCCCCAGTTCCGCCTGGGATCTGTAATCTTTCGTAGCAGACTGGCTGGCCCTCAGACGGATCCCTGGGCGCCCTGTAGGCCACCATAGAACAAGCCGGAGACCCACAGCTTTCTGGAAAAGGAACAGCGCCCATGGCCCAGTGGTCCCTCCATCCCAGCTCGCAATCCAACGCTAGGGTCATTCTCATTCCCACCGCCTTTGGCCACGATACTCAGGCTCCGATGGCCATTCTCAATGCCGGTTCGGAGCTGTGTGCCTTCGAGCCGAGGTTGGGGATCGATGTGGATAAGCTGGCGGTGGCGCAGTTGCCGGGGCTGGTGGATGAGCCTCCCTACGGCATGTGTGAGGCGGCGGTGACTCAAGCTTGGAGACGACAACAATGGCCGGTGCTGTTGCCTTCGGTCTTGGCCGCCAGTTGGGGGGCCATTCGTGCCCTCTGGAAGCACTACCCAACTCTGAGTGTGGTGCATTGCAGCGCTCATGCCAACCTGATGCCGCCCCCAGAGATGACCCAGCCGGATCAAGATACAAGCTATGGCAGTGCTGCCTGGGTGGAGTTGCTCTATCAGCACAAGCTGCCGGTGATCCATGTGGGATTGCGCAGCGGCAGTGCGCGGGCCTACGCATGGCTGAAAGCCCACCACAGCCCAATATTCTGGGCCCAAGATGGCTGGGATCCCCAGCAGGTGGTGGCCTCTTTGCCGGATCAACCGGTGTTTTTGGTGGTGGACTGCAGTGTGCTGGATCCTTCCTTAGCGCCCGCCGTGCATCACCCAGAGCCAGGGGGGGTGAGTTGGTTGCAACTGTTGCAGACCTGTGAGGCCATCTTTGCTGCTCGTCCTGTGGTTGGCCTTTCGCTGGGAGGGGTGGCGGTGGGATCCGCAACACGGCAAACTGCTCGCGTGGTGGCCCGCCTGCTCAATTGGTTGCTGGCCTGCTATGCCCTTCACTCCCTGAAGGTGGCTGCTCAACCGCAACCTGTCCAGACGGTTTAAGCTGCTCAAAGATGAATGCCTGAATATCTGGGAATGGTTGCATGAACCTCTATCGCCGAGTGATCTTCCCGCAACTGTTGGATCTGGCCCTCTCGGGGGAACGGATAGAGCGCTATCGGCGGCAGCTTCTGGCCCATGTGCAGGGAGCTGTTCTGGAGATTGGTTTTGGCACCGGCCTCAACCTATCCTGCTACCCAGAGCACATTCGCAAGATCACAGGGGTAGACCCCAATCCCGGCATGGGATCCCTGGCTCGTCGGCGCATTGCCTCTTCTCCCATCGCCGTTGATTGGCAGGTGGCGGATGCCCAGGAACTGCCTTTTCCAAGCCAGAGTTTTGATAGCGTGGTTAGCACCTGGACATTGTGCAGCATTCCCAATGTGGCCAAGGCTTTAGGGGAAATCCGGCGGGTGTTGCGAGCGGGGGGCAAGCTGTTTTTTCTCGAACACGGCCTCAGTGAGGATCCCCAGGTGCAAAGATGGCAAAATTGTCTTAACCCTATACAAAAGGTAATCGCAGATGGCTGCAACCTAAACCGAGATATGGCTCGGTTGATCCGAGAAGCGGGGTTTCGGTTTGAGCAACTGGAGCGGTTTTATATGGCCGACCAGCCGAGATTCATTGGCTACACCTATCAAGGCATAGCACTCCCTGACCCGGAAGGAAGCTGCGGATCCCAGGGGGCTTGAGCAGCCACCAATTTTCCAACAGCTCTCTACCTGTTCGCCTTTCTAATCACACAGTCTAATCACACAGTTGCAGACGGGATTGCGGCTGCCGCATGGCCGGGTCGATCTCGTAGGTCAGCTCAAAGTTGATCACCCGCCAGCGCTGAGGGGATCCACCCACACCCTCTGGGATTTGGGAGCTGAAGCTGACGGGCAAACCATAGAGGCGAGGTGGGCCGGGGCGACGGTGGGATCCCTGCTCCAGATAGGGAGTGAGCAACTGGCGGTAGCGTTCGGCCACAATCACCTGAGTGGCTCGCATCCCTTGCATGCGCAGCCGATCCAACTCTTCATGAATCTCAAAACGGATCCCATCGGCGTGGGTGTGCTGACGAAACCAGCGACCTTCCCAAAAGCGCCAGCGCCGTCCGGATTGCAGGTGTACCAGCTCCTCTTGTTCGGCATCCGCCTCAAACGCACCGTGGCGAGGGCAGAGGTAGGTATCGGTCAGGGTGAGGGCCGCAATCGTTTGCCGACAGTGGGGGCACTGAATGCTGGGGCCGAAGATCGGGTAGGAAAAGGCAACAGTCATAGGAAACCCCACAAAACGCGGCTGGATATCTGGGCAAATCCGCAGTTGTCCACATTATAGATGTTGCCTTTTGGGGATCCCCATGACAAAACCGGGGGAGATCTTCTAAAGTAGTAACGAGGGGAATGCACCAAGAGTCTGCATCGACTCTGGGCAAGCCCTGAGCAATCTCCACGATGACAACGGGGAGTGGGTAAAGCCCACTTCTTTGCTTTTTGAGGGGGCTTACTGTCCCCTTTGCCGGCTCCGGCTCCAAGGGGTTTGGATCTGGCTGCAGCACCGGGTTGGTGACGAGTAGGTTATGGTTCACCCTCTTATTCCGCAGTTGGAGAGCTTGGCCCGTCCCGTGGCCGCTCAACTGGGATACCAGTTGGTGCAGATGGTTTTCCACACCAACCAGCATCCGCCAGTTCTGCGGGTGGATATTCGTCCACTGGATCCCGACCGAGAAACCAGCCATGCCGATTGCGAAGCCATGAGCCAAGCCTTAGAAGTCGAGCTGGATCGGGTGGATCTGATCCCAGGCCAGTATGTGTTGGAGGTGTCCAGCCCTGGCATCAGCAACCTTCTCACCAGCGATCGCGACTTTGTGGTTTTCAAAGGGTTTGCGGTGGAGGTGACCTTGGATCCGCCCTACAAGGGCAAAGCCGTCTGGTCAGGACACCTGCTGGGTCGGGATGAGGAGAGGGTTGCCTTATCCCTCAAGGGGCGGCGAGTCCAGTTGCCCCGCGCTTCGGTGCAGCGGGTTGCCCTCTCATCGGAAACTGACTAGGAGACCGGAGATAGAGAGAGCGTTTGACCGCAGATCGTGTCGTGCGGCCCTCCCTTCGCATCAGAGATGCGGGTTCAGTTCCCGCTGTGGAGCAATAGCAACAGCAAGTTTCACGAAGTTTGTGCAGGAGGACAGTGGTTATGGCGATGGTGCCTCTGCCGGGTTTGGCGGAAATGGTGGAGATGATCTCGCGGGAGCGCAACTTGCCCCGCCATGTGGTCACCGATGCCCTGCGAGAGGCGCTGCTCAAGGGCTACGAACGCTACCGCAAAACCATCCAGCGAGATGTGGTCTTTGCAGAAGACCACTTCCGCAATTTCGATGTGGAGTTGGATGTGGAGGCAGGAGGCTTTCGCGTTTTGGCCACCAAAGCCATCGTTGAGCAGGTACAGGATCCGGATCACGAGATCTCTCTGTACGACGTGCAGCAGGATTACCCAGAAGCCGAAGTAGGCTGGGAAGTCACAGATGATGTCACCCCACAACAGGCGGAATTTGGCCGCATGGCGGCCATCCAAACCAAGCAGGTGCTGGCGCAAAAGTTACGGGATCAGCAGCGCCGTCTGATTCAGGAAGAGTTCCGCGATCTGGAAAAAACCGTACTGCAGGCACGGGTGCTGCGCACCGAGCGGCAGACGGTGATCATGTCGGTATCCAGCGGTTTCGGACAACCTGAGGTGGAAGCAGAACTGCCCAAGAAGGAACAGCTGGCCAGCGATCGCTACACTCCCAACGCGGTGATGAAGGTCTATCTCAAGAAAGTCTATGAGGGATCCCGGCGGGGGCCACAGCTTTTGGTTTCCCGGGCCGATGCTGGCTTGGTGGTGAACCTGTTTGCCAACGAGGTGCCAGAAATTGAAGAGGATATCGTGCGGATTGTGGCAGTGGCGCGGGAGGCCAACCCCCCTTCCCGAAATGTGGGGCCACGTACCAAGATTGCGGTCGATACGGTGGAGCGGGACGTGGATCCAGTGGGGGCCTGTATTGGCGCGAGGGGATCCCGGATTCAGGCGGTGGTAGCAGAGCTGCGCAACGAGAAAATCGATGTCATCCGCTGGTCGCCGGATCCTGCCACCTACATTGCCAACGCCCTCAGCCCGGCCAAGGTGGTGGAGGTGCGGCTGGTGGATCCGGAAATCCAGCAAGCTCATGTGTTGGTCAACAGCGACCAGCTCAGTTTGGCCATTGGCAAAGAGGGGCAAAATGTGCGCCTGGCAGCCCGCCTCACCGGTTGGAAAATCGACATCAAGGAAGTGGAGAGCTACCGCGCAGCGCTGGAGGAGGCCCAAGCGCAAGGGTTGCCCTATCCCTTCATCACTCCAGCGGCACTGGAGCGCTTCCGGCGGCGGGCCGAACGGGCTGCTCTGGGCCTAGAGGATGAGGAATACGAAGAAAAGCGCCGCTTGGAGGAAGAGGAGCTGGCGGGGGACGATAGGCTGGAGGAAGACTGGGCTGACGAAGAGGAGGACTTCGACTACGACGCCGAGTTCGACATTGCCCAGCCAAAAGGGTAACCCTCTATTCTCACTCTGCCCGTAGAGAGTGGCTTCTATTGGAGGTCTGGGCCTTGGGATGAGTCTTGCTGCATGGGGTCACGGTTTCTATCCTGAAGCAATGTATTGAGCAGCAGAGTTCTCATGGTTTGGGCGCTTCGAGGCAGCATTCGCGAAGTGCGCTGCAGGCATATCTCCTTATTGAGTTCTCCTCGCGGGGTTTCCCACCAATTGGCTAAGCTGGAGAGGCAGGTACATCAAAACTCCTCTAAGCCAGAACCCAAACCTCAATCCAACACAGCGGGATCCCTTGGCTAGTTCAGAGTTTGCCCTGGAGCAGTTGCTCTTTGCCCCGGCCACGCCCGACCCCGACGCAGTGCGGGTAATCTACGCCTTCCCCAACACCTACGCAGTGGGGATCACCAGCCTGGGCTATCAAGTCATCTGGAGTCTGCTGGCCAGCCGCCGAGATGTGGCCGTCTCCCGCCTCTTTACGGATCTGGCTGAACCCCTGCCCCGGGAGCCGGAGCTGTTCGGCTTTTCCTTGTCCTGGGAGCTGGACTATGTTCATATCCTGGCTCTGCTGGAACGGCACGGGATCCCTCCCAGATCTGAGGAGCGGGAAGAAGACCACCCCCTGGTCTTTGGCGGCGGCCCGGTACTGACAGCCAACCCTGAGCCCTTTGCCGAGTTTTTTGACCTGATCTTGTTGGGGGATGGGGAAGGTCTTCTGGAGAAGATGATCGAGGTCTATCGGGAGGTGCGCCAGGGATCCCGGGCTGAGAAATTGCAGGCACTAGCGCAGGTGCCAGGGATCTATGTGCCCGGCTTGTATGAACCCCAATACCGGGAGCCCGACGGCCCGGTGGAGAAGGTGCTCCCCAAAGTGGCCGGGATCCCTAGCTCCATCCGCAAACACACCTTCCGCGGCAACACCCTCTCGGTTTCCACAGTAGTCACCCCCAAAGCGGCCTGGGAGAGCATCTACATGGTGGAGGTGGTGCGCAGCTGCCCGGAGATGTGTCGGTTTTGCCTGGCCAGCTATCTCACCCTGCCCTTCCGGGTGGCGGATGTGGAGGGGCATTTGATCCCGGCGGTAGAGCGGGGGCTGCAGGTCACTCAGCGGATTGGGTTGCTGGGGGCTTCTGTAACCCAGCACCCCCAATTTGAGCAGTTGCTGGAGCACTTGGCCCAGGATCGCTTCGAGCAGGTGCGTCTCAGTTTGGCCTCGGTGCGCACCGCTACCGTAACCCCACGTCTGGCGCAGGTACTCTCCCGCCGGGGCAGCCAGTCCATTACGGTGGCCATCGAAAGTGGCTCAGAACAACTGCGCCAGATCATCAACAAGAAGTTAAGCAACCCGGAAATCTTGGCAGCAGCAGCCCACGCCCAGGCTGGAGGTCTGAAGGGCATTAAGTTCTACGGCATGGTAGGGATCCCGGCGGAAACCCAGGCAGATCTGGAGGCCACAGTGGATCTTTTCCAAGAGCTCAAAAAAGCGGCTCCCGGCCTGCGCCTAACGCTGGGGTGCAGCACCTTTGTGCCCAAAGCCCACACCCCTTTTCAGTGGTACGGAGTGGATCCCCAAGCCGAGAAAAAACTGCAGTTTTTCCAGAAACACCTGCGTCCCTTGGGGGTGGAGTTGCGCCCGGAAAGCTATAGCTGGTCGGTGATCCAAGCCCTCATCTCGCGAGGGGATCGGCGGGTGGGAAAAGTCTTGCAGTTGGCGCGGGACTTTGGGGAATCCTTGGGGAGCTACCGGCGGGCTTTCAAAGAGCTTAAAGGGCAACTGCCGCCCCTAGACTACTACGTGCACAGCCACTGGGATCCAGGGGATCCCTTGCCTTGGCAACACATCGAAGGGCCCCTCACCCTGGAGCGACTGTTGCAACATCGCCAGGAAG
Organism: Synechococcus sp. W55.2; assembly: GCF_047461635.1. Lineage (NCBI taxonomy): Bacteria > Bacillati > Cyanobacteriota > Cyanophyceae > Synechococcales > Synechococcaceae > Synechococcus > Synechococcus sp. W55.2. The sequence goes on from NZ_JANSHM010000009.1 coordinate 51,702, forward strand.
CTCTTTCTGTTCGCATCCCTTAGAGATGTCTATTGGGGTTGTTTGCAGGCCGCAATGCTGCTGGCAATGACCGCCTCGGTTTCGGCCAAACCTTTCCAGCCCAAGATCTGGGTTTCTTTCTTTTCCAAGCGCTTGTAGGTGGCGAAAAACTCCGCAATCTCATCCAGGCGGTGCTGGGCGATGTCTTCCAGCTTGGTCACCGAAGCATAGCGGGGATCCTTGGCAGGCACACACAGCAGCTTCTCATCCGGATCCCCGCCGTCGATCATCTGCAACATGCCCAAGGGTCGCACCGTGACCACACACCCTGGGAAAGTGGGCTGATCCATGATCACCAAGCCATCCAAGGGATCCCCATCCCCGGCCAGCGTATTGGGCACAAAGCCGTAGTCGTAAGGGTACTGCACCGAGGAATAGAGCACCCGATCCAGCGCCATCGCTGCCATGTCTTTGTCGAACTCATACTTGTTTTTGCTGCCGCCGGGAATCTCAATCAAGATGTTGAGCAGGCCGGGCTTGGGTTGGGCAGGGATCCGCGACAGGTCGATCACAGCAAGCACCCTCGGATTGGGAATAGACAGCCAGAGGGTATTCTGACATACTCCTTGCCCCAAAGGACAGAGACTCTTGACACTTGCCGGGAACAGGCGGGACGAAACCCTTGGCCGCCTTCACATTGCTTCACATTATTTTCTCCACGTCTGGCTTAGCGTCGCATCTTCCTCGACGAGATGGGAGACTGGGTTTTCTCTCCCCCTTTCCCTCAGCAGGCCCAGAGCCGCCTGGAAGGATAGGGTTCCGGATCCGGCTTCCTTGATTGGCTCAGACATACTCCCCGGGCAAGATTCGAACTTGCGACCAATCGGTTAACAGCCGACCGCTCTACCGCTGAGCTACCGAGGATCAAGCGTTTCTCATCATAGGGGAAAAAAGGACTGCTAGGCAACTGCCGATGAGGGGTTCTGGTTTGGCCTTGGGATCCCTAGTTCAGTGGAGCGGGCTTGATTTTGCTCAATTGCTCGCCTTTCTCAGGTCTATCTGACGGATCCAGGGGACAAACCCTGAAAACGCCCTCGTCAACCGAACGGAAGCCATTACAATGGTTACGGACATTTGCCAGCGCCCCTCATGGACTTCGGAGTCGGATTTCTCTCCAACAACGTCATGCTGCCGATCCTGGATTTTTTCTACGGGATCGTGCCCAGCTATGGACTGGCCATTATCTTCCTGACGTTGGTGATCCGCTTTGCCCTCTACCCGCTCAATGTGGGATCCATCCGCAACATGCGGCGCATGAAGGTGATCAGCCCGGTGATGCAGCGGCGGATGCGAGAACTCCAGGAGAAATACCGAGACGACCCGCAGAAGCTTCGGGAAGCCCAGGCCAAGCTTTATACCGAGCTGGGGGCCAATCCTTTGGGGGGCTGCCTGCCACTGCTCATTCAAATGCCGGTGCTGTTTGCCCTGTTTGCCACCCTGCGGGGCTCCCCCTTTGCAGCGGTGACCTACGATGTCAACTTGCAGATCCTGCCGGCGGAAATGGCGGCTGAGGTGGTGCCCGCCCCCTACGTCAGCCCCAGTAAGAACATTTTTGTCACCGACTCTCTCCACAGGCCAGTGGTGCTGGTGGAGCCCAAAGGCACCAAGATTGCCGTCGGGGAAGAGGTGCAATTTTTGCTTCAAGGGCCGGGGGGCAAACCTTTTGAGCAGTTGGTGGCCGAAGCGGGCGGGGATCCCAGTCTGTTACAGCCCACCTGGAAGATCACCAAAGGGGAAGATCGTGCCCAGATCAAGCCGGATGGCACCTTGCTGGCTCTGCAGCCGGGGGATGTGACCGTGCAGGTGTCCATTCCCGGTTTGGCCTCTGACACCGGCTTTCTGTTCATCGACAAGTTGGGCCGTGTGGGGGCCTTCGACGAGGATGGCACCATCCACTGGGATATCATCGCCATGATCGTCATCTTTGGGGTGTCCATTTACCTGAACCAGTACCTAACCAATGCCGGACAGGATACCGGCAAAGAGGATCCCAGCCAGAGTTCCATGGCTCGGATCACCCCTGTGCTGTTCTCGGCGATGTTCCTGTTCTTCCCTCTGCCGGCAGGGGTTTTGCTCTACATCCTTGTCTCTAATATCTTCCAAACGGTGCAGACTTTCCTGCTCTCGCGGGAGCCGTTGCCGGAGAACTTACAGCAGTTGGTGGAAGAGGAGCGCCGTCGGGCTGCCCAGGCGATCACGGTGGAGGCCAAGGAAGTGGAAAAATCGACCAAGCCCAGAGCAGCCAAGGAGGGACGGGAATCCTTGCCCTTTGAGCCCTAGGGGATCCTCGCTGTTGGGGTGGACTTGTGGTTGAGTGTTGATACCTCTTCAAAGTTGGAAGCTGCCCAGGATGAGCCGCCCTAAGTCTTCTACGGGATCTGCTGCTAAGAAATCCGAGGGAACCGTTGCCCCTTCCTCAAACAAGCCCACCTTTGCGGCCAATCAAGAGCGAGCCAGGCAGTGGTTACAGCAGGTGCTGGTGGCCATGGGGATCCCGGCGGTGGTGCGGGTGGTGGGGGAGGTGCTGGAAATCGAGGCGTCTTCTTTGACCCCAGCTCAGAAGCAACTGCTGTTGGCAAGAGCCCCTGCCTTGACCTCTCTATCTCCCAGAGATTCCGCTCAAGAGGAGGATCGCTCCCCCGTGGTGCTGGATGCGTTGCAGTACCTGGCCAACACCCTTCTCAACCTGAACCAGCCGGAAGACCAGCAGCAGCCCTACATTTTGGATTTGGACGGCTATCGGCAGCGGCGTTTGCAGGAGCTGAAGGTTTTGGTTGCCGCTGCTGTGGAAAAGGTGAGGGCCACTGGCCGGGAATACGAGTTTCCCGATCTCTCGGCTGCCGAGCGTCGGCAAATTCATACTCTCTTGAATGACCCTGCCTATGCCGATCTGGAAACTTTCAGCCGTGGCAAAGAGCCTGACCGGCGCTTGGTTATCCGTCGGGCAGCTTCCCCATCTTGAGAGTGGGCAGAGGGCTGGGAACAAGTTGGCCCTCTTGCTACGGTGACGACAGGGATCCCTGCTACCCAAAACGCGTGAAGGGGGGTGCCATGCTGAGGCCAATTCGTCTATCGGATCTGCGGCAGATGCCCGGTCAAACCCAAGAATTGCAGTTTAGGCAGTTTTTTTCGGGCTTTGAGAGTTTGACCCCTGTGGAGGGATCCCTGGAAGTCAGCCATCGGGGCCATTTTCTCGAAGTGAGTGCTGAAGCTCGTACCATTGTCACCCTCACCTGCCACCGCTGCCTACAGCAGTTCAACCACCGGCTGCACCTGGAAGTTGAGGAGATCATTTTGATTCGGGATCCCGAACCTCTCCCCTTGGAGCTGGAATTGCAAGACGAAGAAGATCTGCTGGAGAGCCTGCCCCCCAATGGTGAGCTGGATGTCGAAGACTGGATGTACCAGCACCTGCATTTGGAGATGCCCCGCCAGTTGCCCTGCCGTCCCGATTGTCCGGGCATTGCGGTGGAAGCTACAGCACCAACGGCGGATCCCCGCTGGGCAGCCCTAGCTTCTCTCCTGGAAGACTCTCCCTAGCTTTTTTGATGTTGCGCCCACAAGTTCTCTGGCGTTTTGCTCGACCCCACACCGTCTACGGCACCAGCGCCAGCGTGGTGGGCCTCTACCTGTTGGCGGGGTTTGTGGCTGCCGGATCCCTGCAACCGGTTCTCTCGGCGCTGCCCCAGTTGGTCTGGGCTTGGGCGGCCTGTCTGGCGGCCAATGTCTACATCGTCGGCTTGAATCAACTGACGGATATTGAAATCGACCGCATCAACAAGCCCCATTTGCCCTTAGCTGCTGGATCCCTGAGTTGGCGACAGGGGGTGGGGATCGTCGTGGGTTGTGGAGCGGCGTCCGTCCTGCTGGCCATGGCTGGGATCCCCTATCTGCTGCTGACGGTGCTTTTGAGCAATGGGATCGGCACGGCCTATTCGTTGCCCCCCTTGCGGTTGAAGCGTTTTCCGCTGGCAGCCTCGGCTTGCATCTACAGCGTGCGGGGTTTGATCGTCAATTTGGGCCTTTACAGCCATTTTCAGCAGGTGATGCAGGGAAGGGTCGAGCTTTCGGCTGCGATTGTTTGGCTGACGGGGTTTATGTCGATTTTTGGGCTGGTGATCGCCCTTTTCAAAGATATTCCCGACATGGAGGGGGATCGCCAGTTTGCCATTGCCACTTTCTCGCTGCGCTTTGGGCCAGGGCGGATCTCAAGGTTTTGCATTAGCATTTTGGCCTTGTGCTATCTGGGATTTATCGGGGTGGGGATCTCTTTTCTCCTTGCGGGCAACGGCCTCTGGCTGTTGGTGAGCCATGTGTTGGGGCTGGGGATCCTCTTGGGCTATGGTGTTCATCTGGATCTCAACCGCCGAGATGCGATCGTTGGCTATTATCAACTGATCTGGAAGTTGTTTTACTTGGAGTATTTGCTTTACCCTTGGGCCTTTTTCTCTTTTTTCTAGAGCATTTTCCTGGAGGTAACGGTCTCCCCAAACTCAGACAGGAAAAAATCTAGAGATACCGCGTCATTTGCACTCGAAAGCGGCCTTTTTTCGTTTCGGCTACCTCTTCAATTTGCAGCCGACCCCGACCTCGAATGGCAATCCAATCCTGAGGGCCAACGGTGTAGCTGGCTTGGGTAATGGGCTTCCAATTGACCCGCACTTCCCCCCGTTGGATTTCTTCCACCATCTTGCTGCGGGAGATGCCAAACCCAGCTGAGGCTACCGCATCCAGGCGCAAAGAGGCTTCCACGCTGGTGATGGATTTGACGCGGGGGGGTTGAATGTTCAACTGGCTCAGGAGGATCCGGCTCACTTTGACAGGCACTGTGCGCACCTGAGTCAGGTTTAGGGTGAGGTAATCCACCATTTCGGGCACAACGATGGCCTGGGCGCCTGAGTCCCCCAACAGGAGGATGTCTCCCACTTTCTCGCGGGCGATGCCGGACGCCAACAGGGCTCCCAAAAAATCGCGGTGGGTGGCCGGGTCGAAGAGAAAGTTGCCTTGAATCTGAATGGCGGCCAATGGGATCCCTTCTTGGTCGGGCTTGGGATCCCGGACATCTAGGCCCACCTCAGGGCGGGCCAGGGCTATGCGTTGGCGTTCTGCTTGGGGGTACCCTCCCCAGGCCTCCACTTGTAGTTCGGTCAAGTTGCGCAGCCGAGCTTGCACCTCCGCTATTTCGGGTGGGGAAAGGAAGTCGCTCCAGACCACTTGCCAGGTCTTGAGGGCTTGCTCTCCCAAATCCAAGACCCGTGCCAAGGTTTCTCGATGCTCTGCCCCTTGCAACAAATCGGCTCTGGGTAGCATTTTGAGGCACTTCGACCTTTGTAGTTCAGTCCCGTTTTTCCCATGCTAAGCTAGATAGCCGGAATCGCGGCGGGCGTAGCCAAGCGGTTAAGGCAGAGGATTGTGGATCCTCCATTCGTGGGTTCGAGTCCCATCGTCCGCCCTTGAGGGAAATCGCGAAAATCCAGTCAGGGCAAGGGCTGCAGAGGCCAGTCCATCTATCTAGACCCTGACAAACGAAAACAGACAACACCCTATCTGGACGCAAAAATCGTGAAGGGAGTCGTCAAGGCAATCTGCAGCCCCTGGCTCTCCCCCTCAAAACAAGCTCGGTTAGGGTCGTTTCAGGTTAGGGTGAGCTTCTGGCCCCCTGCATTATTGCTCCGCAACGCCGACGCGAGCAACGTTTTGGGTGTGGGCACAGTATCCTAGTTTGAATCGAAATGACCATGACGCTCTGCTTGCGGATGGACTCACCAAATTTTCGGGCTGGAGGCCCGCACCATAGCCGCAGGCTTGGTGTCGGGAGGAAAGCCCTCCTCCTTATAGGTTTGCTGGTCAAAAGTCTGGATGAACTACAATAAGCCCATGAGCCAGACTATATCGGTACGTTGCAAGCTGATAGTTCCACAAGAGTTGCGTCAAGAGATTGACCGCACTCTACAGGGATTTGCTGACGCTTGCAACCAGATTCTCGACACCGCCAAACAAAAGAACTGCTGGAACACCGCCAAGCTGCACCACTTGGTCTATCGACTGGTAAGAGCAGCAACAGGGCTGAAGGCCAACCACGTCTGTCAGGCGCTCCGTCGGGTGATTAGCAATGCCAAGGCGGTGAAGCAAGTCCACAAGTTCCGCTCCACCAGTCTGACTTTGGACGCTCGTACTTTTAAATACCGAGAGTCCGACCAATCTGTGGGCGTGACACTGATGAGCGGACGGGTTTGGCTCAAGCTCAAGATCGGTGGCTACCAGATAGCGCTTCTGCGAGCCCAGAAGCCGACAAGCGCAACCTTGTCCAAGACCAAGCAAGGGGACTACTACATCAACATTGCTGTTGAGGTGGACACTCCCCCGACTGGCAGAACTCCAAAGGTAATCGGAGTTGACTTGGGCAGGCGGGATATCGCCACCGCTAGCAACGGACGCTCTTGGAGTGGAGAGCACATCCAGGCCGTCCGTGACCGGTTCAGCCGTGTACGCGCCAA